>CALCTT010000084.1 GCA_937906895.1 uncultured Clostridia bacterium
ACAGGAATCCCCTCGCCACTTCGTGGCCCTCTCCCCTTTGACAAGGGGCGCTTTTCTCGCCGACAAATTATAATTTGTTATATCAAAATAAAATTTCCCTGACCGGAATCAGGGAAATAAATTCAATTATTCACTTTTGAGAAAAGGCATTTTCCGTCCCTTATATAGGCTGATTCTTCCTGAAAGTGCAAAGCTGATTGCTGATGCAATTAAATAATAACCGACACCCTCAATACCAAACATTTCACAGGATAATACAACTGTTGCAAACGGACAGTTCGTCACACCTGAAAAAAGCGCTGTTATTCCGATTGCACCACCGAATGCAGGGTTAAGTCCCAATAACAATGCACCCGCACCACCTAATGTTCCGCCGATAAAAATTGTAGGTACGATTTCGCCACCTTTATATCCCGCACCAATGGAAATTACTGTAAAAATAATCTTTAAAAGAAATGCTTCGTAATTAACTTCACCGTGAGTAAACACATGATGAACAACATTTATTCCGCCACCGTTATAGTCGGCTGTTCCGAGAATCAACGTAAGCGCAATTATAATTATTCCACCTATTACAACACGGATATATTCATTTTTAAAAACTCTGTGAAAAAGCTTTTCGGAATTGTGAAGTGCAAAAACAAATATTTCGCTTACAAACGCACCAACAACTGAAATCAAAACAAATTTCCACAATATTTCAAGTGAGAAGTCAGGAATTTCATTTACAGGAAAACGTTCAGGTTCAACGCCGAGATTATTTGCGATTAAAAATGCCGTAATACTTGAAAGAAAAGCAGGTATAATCGCCACAAGACAACGCTTGCCGATACGCACAACCTCGAGGACAAAAATGAATGCTGCAAAAGGTGTTCCGAAAAGTGCTGAAAATAATCCACTCATACCACTCATAACGAGAATACGACGATAATCTTCATGAATTTTGAATTTTTCCGCTAAAAGCTCACCGATACTTCCGCCGAGCTGAAGTGCTGCTCCCTCACGACCAACAGATGCACCGCCAAAATGAGATAAAACTGTTCCGCAGAAAACAGCAACACTTAAAACAGGTGAAACTTTTTCTTCTGTACGTACACCTTTTATAATATGATTTGTGCCGATTTCTTTAACTTTTAATCTGTTGTATATAAATGTTAAAACCAAGCCGAAAACAGGTAAAAGAAAAAGTATCCAACCATTGTTTTCTCTTAAATACGTTACAAAGGAAATTGATTTTACAAAAAGTGTTCCAACAAGTCCACAGGCACATCCCACAAGCAGACTTATTGCAGTTACACGCAGAAAATCAGGTGCATATTTTTTGATATTATCTTTTGAAAACATACACATAACCTCCTCATGTATTGTTTAAATAAAATATAACACTCAACGAAAATATTGTCAAACAAAATTGCTTTTAATATTCTCTTGACAGTCAATATGGCTTGTGATATACTTTTCTTGTAAAAATTTGAAATTATTCAGTTAGGAGATATTCAAATGGAAAGAATTAAGACAATCGAAACAAGAGATTTAAAGGAAAGCGCTGTTAAGGGTGGTTGTGGCGAATGCCAAACATCTTGCCAGTCAGCTTGCAAAACATCTTGTGGTGTTGCTAATCAGCAGTGCGAAAACTGCGAAAGCAAGTAATTTTTTAAGAAAATCTATTGCTGAAAGCAGGTAATGCGTAAGGTATTACCTGTTTTTTGTTGAAGTGAGTTGTTTTTATGGTACATCAGTATAAATTAAACGGATATAATATTGTGCTTGATACTTGTAGTGGTTCTGTTCACGTTGTGGACGAAGTCGCTTATGATATCATCTCAATGTACAAAGAAAAAAACACAGAAGAAATTGTAAAATATATTCTTGATACATACAAAGACGAAGAAATCAGCGAAAATGATGTTTTAGAATGTATCGAAGATGTCAAGAGTCTTGAAGATGCAGGAAAGCTTTATACTCCCGATACTTATGAAGGAATGGCATTTGACTTCAAGAACAGAAATACTGTTATTAAGGCTCTCTGTCTTCACGTTGCTCACACCTGCAACCTTAACTGTGAATACTGCTTTGCAAGTCAGGGTAAATATCACGGTGAAAGAGCTTTAATGAGCTTTGAGGTTGGTAAACGAGCACTCGATTTCCTTATTGAAAATTCAGGTACAAGACGAAATCTTGAGGTTGACTTTTTCGGTGGAGAGCCACTTATGAACTGGGATGTTGTGAAAGAGCTTGTGTCTTATGCACGAGTTCAGGAGAAAATTCACAACAAGAATTTCCGTTTTACACTTACAACAAACGGAATTTTGATTGATGATGATGTTATTGATTTCTGTAACAAAGAAATGAGTAATGTTGTGCTTAGTCTTGACGGTCGTAAAGAGGTTCACGACAGACTTCGTAAAGATTATCAAGGCAAAGGCAGTTATGATATTATTGTTCCAAAATTTCAGGAGTTTGTTAAACGTCGCGAAGGTAAAAGCTACTATATGAGAGGTACATTCACTCATAACAATGTAGATTTTACAAACGATATTTTCCACATGGCTGATTTGGGCTTTACAGAGCTTAGCATGGAACCTGTTGTATGTTCACCTGAGGATGCAAGTGCTTTGACTGAGGCTGACTTGCCAGTTCTTTTTGAACAATATGAAATCCTTGCAAAGGAAATGATTAAGCGTAAAAAAGCAGGAAACGGCTTCACGTTCTATCACTATATGCTTGATTTGACACACGGCCCTTGTATTTATAAGAGAATTTCAGGCTGTGGTTCAGGTACTGAATATATGGCAGTTACACCAACAGGCGACCTTTATCCTTGTCATCAGTTTGTGGGCGACACAAAGTATCTTTTAGGCAACATCTGGGATGGCGTTACAAATAAAGAAATTCAGAATGAATTCAAACTCTGTAATGCTTATGCAAGACCGGAATGTAACGACTGTTGGGCTAAGCTTTACTGCTCAGGTGGTTGTGCTGCTAACTCATATCACGCATCAGGTAAAATCACAGGTATTTATGAATACGGTTGTGAACTCTTTAAAAAGAGAATTGAATGTGCTGTTATGATTCAAGTGGCAGAAAATTACAATAAATAAGGAATAACAAAATGAACACACCTATTTATGACTTTGTGCAGAATTACATTAAGAGTAATACTGCCCGACTTCACATGCCGGGTCATAAGGGTGTGTCTTTTTTAGGTTGCGAACCATTTGATATTACCGAAATCAGAGGTGCAGACGAATTATATGCACCAAACGGAATAATCCGTGAGAGCGAAGAAAATGCCACTCACCTTTTCGGCACTGCAAAGACAATTTATTCTGCAGGTGGTTCAAGTCAAAGTATCAATGCTATGCTATATTTAGCATATTTAAAAGCAGATAAGATAAAAAGACCTTTTGTCCTTGCAGGAAGAAATGCTCACAAGTCATTTATCTATGCTCTTGCAAAACTTGATGCTGATGTTGAATGGTTATATCCCGAAAGTTCCGACAGTATATGCAGTTGTATTGTTACTGCTGAAATTCTTGAAAGAAAACTGAATGAACTTTCATATAAGCCTTTTGCAGTATATATCACAAGTCCTGATTATTTAGGTGGAATGAGTGATATAAAAAGTCTTGCAAAAGTTTGTAATAAATATAACATTCCTCTGCTTGTTGATAACGCTCACGGCAGTTATCTTAAATTCTGCTCACAGGATATGCATCCGATAAGCCTTGGAGCAGATATGTGTTGCGATTCGGCACATAAAACATTACCTGTGCTTACAGGTGGCGGATATCTTCATATTGCAAAAAATAATAAATACGGATTTTCAAAAGATGTCATAAATGCTATGGCTATTTTCGGCTCAACAAGTCCGTCATATCTTATTTTACAATCTCTTGACCTTTGCAACAAATACATTGATGAGAAAATAAGAGAAGATTTATGCACTTGCTCACAAAAATGTGATGAAATCAAAGAATTTATGAATGAAATCGGTATTCCGAATATTTCTTATGAGCCATTAAAAATCACAGCAGATTTTCGTGGTATAGATTTGGACTTTGAGTGTATTTTTAGTAAAAACAATATTGAATATGAGTTTTTTGACGGTGACTTTGCAGTGTTTATGCTCACCCCACAAAATACGGATGATGATTTTCTGAAACTCAAAAATCTTTTTGAAAGCATTGGTGAAATCAAAAAATCAAATTTTGAAAATATTCATTTTCCGAAAGCAGAAAGAATTATGACAATTCGTGATGCGATTTTCTGTAAAAATGAGGAAATTGAAGTTGAAAATGCTTTGAACAGAATCTGTGCAAGTCCAACTGTTTCCTGCCCACCTGCCATACCAATCGCAGTAAGTGGTGAGAGAATTACAAAAAAGCATATTGAACTGTTTAAAAAACACAACGTTGAAAAGATTTTAGTTGTAAAATAGATAAGAGAGTACACTCGTACTCTCTTCAGCCTGTAGAAAAACCCTAAACCTCGCTTGAGATTTAGGGTTTTTCTACAGGCTGTATTTACCAATTTAAAATAAAATTGGTAAATTTTCAAATAATCCATGTAAATTCTCGATTATTCCTGATTCTGTAAGGAATTCATAAAATTTCACAAAATTAATCAACATCTGAATTATTTCAATAAAACCCATATTCTAACCTCCTTTCTAGAAACTACACACGTGGATTTGTTCAACACGTGTTGACATCTAGTTGTAATTGCATTATACTTGCAATTAAGATATAAATCAATCATCAATTTTTGCAATAGTGTGATGTTAATAAACAGATTTTGAAAATCTGTCGGTAAAAGGAGGATTTATATGGCTAACGATGCACGTGTAAAGTATACAAAAATGATTATTGAAAAAAGTTTTGTTGAACTTTTGAAGGTAAAACAGTTAAACAAGATAACAGTTAAAGAACTTTGTGATTTATCGGAGATTAACCGTTCCACTTTTTACAAATATTATGATGATATTTTTGACCTTTTTGATAAAATGATTGCAAAATCAAAAGTGGAGTTTCATAATTTGATTCAAGAAATGAAGGGGCAGGGCAGAGGAAAAGCTCTTACTGAATCGCTTGAAAAAATCAAGAAAAATGGGGATATATATATAGCCCTTATCACAGAGCAAAGAGATCACGGAGTTCTCGACGAAGCATTAAATGAGTTTTTCTATGAATTAATAAAAGTAAGCGAAGTTGCTTTTTTGAATATTCCGAAAGATAAACAAATGTGGATTCTTTATTATCTTGTATGGGGTTGTAGCGGAATAGTGCGTTGCTGGGCAAATAATGAAATGAAGGAATCGACACAAAAGGTTGCCACACTGATTGATAATCTTATTGATAACACTTTGAACTTTGCGTCAAAACCAGAACAAGAGAGCAACTGACTGCATACAAGCTTTGAAAGCTATGTTACAAAAACGAAAACTTGTTTTCTTTTGGGAGATATATTATAATATCGACAACAGACACAAGAAGGTGATATTATGGCAGAGAAAAAGCATCCCGATAAGCATCACGGCAAAAAGCCGAATGTCGGTTTATATGTTACTTTTCGGCGGGGGCAAGCCCCCGCCCTACCGGACAGCATTGAATTTGCAATATCCCGATAAATTATAATTTGAACTTCAGATTACTGATTATGACATTATTTTTGTCAGTGACGGAATAGAATAATGACAACAGCATAAAATAACGGAGGTTTAAAAATGAGTGTACAGATTGATTTTCAGGATGAAATTCTCTACTGTCAGTTAAGTGGCGAAATCGACCATCATACAGCGTTACCCAGCAGACTTCACATTGATGAAAAAATCGAAAACTGCAGACCGAAAACAGTTGTGCTTGATTTTTCAGATGTGACTTTTATGGATAGTTCGGGAATTGGTCTTGTTATGGGCAGATACAAGATACTCAGTGAACTTGGTGGTGACCTTGAGGTGACAGGCCTTTCAAGTAATTCATATAAGGTTATGCGACTTGCTGGACTTGACAGAATTGCAACAATCAAAAAAGGAGGAAGTAAAAATGGTGGTAAACGAATTCCGAATGACAATTGACAGCCGTTCTGTCAACGAAGGATTTTCAAGAGCTGTTGTGGCTGCCTTTACAGCACAGCTTGACCCGACAGTTGAGGAAATCAACGACATAAAAACGGCTGTAAGTGAGGCTGTGACAAACTGTATTGTTCACGGATACAAAAACAGTCTTGGCAAAATTTACATAACCGTAAAAATCTATGATGATAACAAAGTTGTAATCACAATCCGTGACAAAGGTTGCGGAATAAGTGACATTAAAAAAGCACGAGAACCGCTTTTCACTACTCTTGGCGGTGACCGTGCAGGACTTGGTTTTTCCGTTATGGAAAGTTTTATGGACAAGATAGTTGTTCGTTCAAAAGTAAATTCAGGCACTTGTGTAACGCTATACAAAAAAATCGACGGTCGAGCAAAATGACCAGAGACGAATTAATTCTCAACAATTTAGGTCTTGTTGGAAGCTGTGCTTCAAGATTTATCGGCAAAGGTGTTGAGTATGATGACTTGTATTCTGCAGGTTGTGTCGGACTAATTAAGGCTGCTGACGGATTCCGCGAGGATTTGGGATTTGCCTTTTCCACTTATGCCGTACCATCAATTTTAGGTGAAATAAGACGGATTTTCCGTGACGGTGGTGCTGTGAAAATCAGCAGAAGCCTTAAGGAAAAAGCAAGAGAATTAGCTGTTATCAAGGAAAACTTTGAAAAAGAAAACGGCGTTGAACCTACAATTTCAGAGCTTTCTGAAATTATGAAATTATCCCTTTATGAAACTGCACAGCTTGTTTGTGTCCTTCAGCCTGTAAAATCATTAACTGCTGAAAATGACGACGAAAATCAAATAGATATTCCTGCTGAGGACGAATACACACCTATTGATGACAGGCTATCCATTCATCAGGTTTTAAATGATTTACCACCAAATGACAGACAGCTTATAATTCTGCGATTTTACAATGGGCTTACTCAAAGCAAAACTGCAGATATTATGGGAATTTCCCAAGTTCAGGTTTCACGCAAAGAAAAAACCATCCTCAGCTATATGAGAAAAAAGCTGACAGGATGAAAAATTTGATATTTTTTATATTGTATGGTAGAATATATAAAACTTATCTTAAATCTCAGGAGAGCGAATATGAAAAATTCTCGTTACAATATAATTATAAAAATCATATCTGTTGTATGTCTTATTTCTCTTTTATTTACATCTTGCGTTCCCTATGTAAATAGGAAAGAAGAGGCAAAATACATTTCAGCAGGGTATTCAGGTAATCAATTTCATAAAACTGACACATCTGCTTACAGTACAGTTTCAAAATCAGGTCTTATTGAGCTTCTTTACGACAAAAACACAACTGCTGTTGCTATCCGTGACACAAATTCGGGTGCAGTATGGTCCAATTTACCCGAAACAAGTGTTGCAAAGGATATTCAGAGTTATGCGGTTGAGTTGACTCTTTCAGACGGTGGCAACAAGATTTACAAGCTTAATTCTCAGGACAATTCAGTAGCACACGGAAATTTTACATATACTGCTTCTGTTGACGGTATTTCAGTTACTTATTCAATGGCTCTCGACAAAGAAACAGGTGCAACAGAGATAAGCAAGGTAAAAGACGGCACAATCCGTGCTGATATAACTGTGCTTTACACATTGCGTGACGGCTCATTCTATGTGAACGTAAGTATGAATAATCTTCACCTGCCGAATGGCATTTTCCTTGAAGATATTACAATCCTCAACAACTTTGGTGCTTACGAAAAAAGTGGTGCTGAAGATTATCTCTTTGTACCTGACGGAAGCGGTGCAATCATTAAAACGGCTGTTGCTGACAGTGATTTTTCACCTGTTTCCCTTGCAGTTTACGGTGAAGATGCTGCCGTTTCAGACAACAGAAACACATCTGCTTGTCTTATAGGTGCTTTTGGTATTAAAAAATCTGACAGTGCTTTCCTTTGTATAATCGAAAAAGGTGATGCAATTGCCACAATCAATGCAAATCGCAACAACGAAACAACTCTTAACAGTGTAAATGCAACATTTAAAATTACAGATATTTATTCAAGTGAAATTCAGGGTAATCCATATAAAGACGAAATAACCCTTTGCTATCGCTTCCTTTCAGGAAAATCTGCCACATATTCAGGTATGGCAACTGCTTGTCGTGAAAATCTTATAAGAAACTCTGTTCTTTCAACAAAAAGTGTCGATGCATCGTCAGGAAATCTTCCTATGGTTGTATCTGTTCAGGGTGGATACAAAGATAATGAGAGAAAATACCACGCTCTTTCAAGTTATCCGCAGACGCTTTCTCTTATGACATTATTAAAAGCAAAAGGTGTTGATAATGTATATCTGCGGTATAACGGACTTTACGACAATGCAAACAACGGAAATACAAATGGTTTTGACGATTTTAAAAATTCTTTAGGCACAAAAAAGGAATTTAACGAATTGTATTCATATATTAACAGTCAGAAATTCTCATTATTTATTGACACGGATATTCTCACTTATGATAATCAGTTATCAGGTGCCAAAGCAATAGATAAGAAGCATATTACAAATACAACTGTTCATTCTTTCCCACAAAGCACATCATCACAAGAATATCTGAAGATTGGTAATCTTGAAAGCATTGTTGAGAAGATTCTTGGAGCATCTGAAAAAGTGAGTTTTGACGGATATGCCCTTAATGACATCGGTTCATTGCTTTATTCGGACTACTCGTTTAACTCATATTCAAGGACACTTGCTCAATCGGAAATTGCTTCACAGGTTTCTGCACTTTCGACATCAAAGATGCTTATGATTGACACAGGTAATTTTTATTCAATAAGAAACGCTGATGTTATTTCAAACATTCCTGTATCCCCTATTGCATATAAAGAAAGTGATGCTTATGTCGGTATTCCTTTTGTGCAGATGCTTGTTCACGGTATTCTTGAATACAGCACTGCAGGGTTTAATGTATCTGACGACATAAAGTTTTCATTCTTAAAGGCTGTTGAATACGGTTGTTTGCCGAGCGCTGATTGGTATTGCACAACCTTTGATGAAGCCCTTGATGAAAAATACTATTATGACAAAAACATTAATGATGTTGTTACATATTACACAAAGGCAAATGAAGCCCTAAAGAATCTTCGCGATTCAAGAATGACATCACATTATAAAATTCAGGACGGTGTTTACTGTACGGAATATGACAACAGCATAAAGGTCTATACAAACTATACAAGCAACGAAGTCACTACAAATGGCGTTATCATAGGTCCTACGGACTGCATAACAATTTCATAATAAAGGAACAAAAGAGGTATCAACATCAATTCGTTGATACCTCAATTTTATTTAGAACAAACCGGCAATCAAATCACCTAAATCAATTCCCGGCGTTGCACCATTATCACTATAATCGTCATCCGGGAACAAATCAAAGCCATCATCCACAGGTGGTTCGCCCCAAACCTCAAGATAAACTTCACTACCCTTAACAGCACTTTCGCCTGATTCAGGAGTAACTGAAGCCACCGTGCCTGCTGTATAATTACCATCATTTGCTTTTTCAATAATTTTAACAACAAAGCCGGCTTCTTCAAGCTGTTTTTGTGCTAAATCTGCCTCAGTATCCACAACAGGTGGAATGAGCACATATTCAGGGCCCTTACTTATTGTAAATACAATTTCAGCACCTTTTTCAACTACACTACCTGCAGGAATACTCTGTGATATAATATATCCTTTTTCAACCTTTGTGCTGTATTCAGAAACTGACTTGATTGTAAATCTGTCGTTTTGTACCGGGTTCTGTGCAATCAAATCATAAGAGCTGTTTACAAAATTAGGAACTTCTACGGTTTCCTTAATCTGTGTACTGTCTTCCACAGGGTTTTCTTCAGGAGCATTGATTACCTTATCATAAACAAGCCAACCTGCAAAGCCGATAAGACCAACACCTAAAATAATAAGAAATGTTTTGAGAATTGTCTGCACAGGAGAGTCCTCATCTGTGGTTACATAAACAGGAGTGTCTTTCTTATCTTCTGACGGAACTTTAATTCCTGAATATGAAGATACAACATTTGATGGAGTTGCTGAAAGCTCCTCACGAAGTGTTTCAATGTCCTTTGTTCGCTCTTGCGGGTCAACCTGAAGACCATTCATTAAAGCATTTATAACATAAACAGGTATAATTTCAGCGTATCTTGCAGGAATTATAAGCTTGTCGTTTGTTGCACGGGAAATTGCATCCTGCGGTACACTACCGACAAGAGAACGGAATACAGTAGCACAAAATGAGTAAACATCAGACCACTCACCACTCTGAAGGTCATATCCGTACTGTTCAAGCGGAGTATATCCGTCAAAAATTTCGGCAGGAATCTCGGTTCTTTCAAATCTTGCTTCAGGAATTGAAAAACATGAAAGTCGGAGTTTTCCGTCTCTGCCGATAAGCATTGTATCCGGGCTGATTCCGTAATGAACAATGCCTGACCTATGAAGATTTGACAGAAGTGACAAAACAGGCATAAAAAGAACCTTTGCCTTTTCCCAATTAAGGTACCCTGTCTTACTTCTTAAAAGAAATTCACGAAGAGAGAGGCTTTCAATGTATTCCGTAACTGCATAAGCAGTATTGTTCTCCTCAACAATATCGATTACGGGAATTAGTGCAGAAAAGCCTCTTACTCTTGCAAGATTTCGCCATAAATCAAGAAATTTATTCAAAAGGTCATAGTATATATCCTGAGCATTTTTGACAACATCTACCGTTTTACCGTCATCAGCTCTGTTCACAAGTCTTTCAGGTAAAAATTCCTTTACAACCACTGCAGTTTTTCTGTCAACATCATAAGCTGAATATGTAATACTCTCGCCATTTGACGAAACTGCTTTTCCGATAATATATTTGCCACCTAGTGGTGTTTTTAAAGGTAAATATGGTGAAATCTGTGGAGAATCAACATGGTATCCGCATTTGGGACACTGCTTTTCTCCTGACAATTCATTCATACAATTCATACAAAGATTGTCGTAATTCATCACATAATCTCCTTTCTGTTAATCTAATAATAATATATCAACACAATGTATATTTGTCAAACATTAATTAAGTAAGGTCTGAAAGAACTGCCTCAGCACATTTGACACCGTCAACACCTGCTGAAACAATACCGCCTGCATACCCTGCACCCTCACCACAAGGATATAGTCCGCGGATGTTTGTCTGATAAAACTCGTCACGGAGTATTCTCACAGGTGATGAGCTTCTCGTTTCAGGTGCTGTAAGAACAGCATCCTCCATAGCAAAGCCTTTAAGCTTTTTATCCATTTGAACGAGTGCATCACGCATTGTATTTACAACCTTTGATGGTAATACTCTGCTTATATCATCCATTGTGACACCTGTTGTGAATGATGGTTTGACTGAACCTAATTTAGTGGATTTCTGGCATTTAAGAAAATCACCAACGAGTGTTGCAGGTGCTCTGTAATCGCTACCACCAAGTTTAAATGCTTTTTCTTCTATTTCTCGTTGAAGCTCAAAGCCTGAAAGCGGATGCTCCGTCGGAAAATCAGCAGGTTCAACACCAACTAATATTGCAGAGTTTGCATTTTCCTTATCACGGGCATATTCACTCATACCGTTTGTTACAACTCCGCCTTTTTGAGATGAAGCACATACAACAGTACCACCGGGACACATACAGAATGTATATGCACCTCTGCCATGTGGCGGATGACAAGCAAGTTTATAGTCAGCAGCCTTCAGCTTCGGATGGTTTTTAAATTCGCCATACTGAACAGAATTGATATATTCCTGCGGATGCTCAATTCGTGCACCAACTGAAAAAGGCTTTTGCATCATATTAATCCCTTTGCCATAAAGCATTTCGATTGTATCACGCGCTGAATGTCCCACAGATAAAATCAAAGCATCAGTTTCAATATCTTTTTCCTTGCCGTATTTATCCGTTACCGTTACACCGTGGATAAAATTATTTGCAACGATTATATTTGTAAGCTGTGTTTCAAAAAGAACTGTTCCGCCGAGAGAGATTATTTCTTCACGGATATTTTTTACAGTTTCTTTCAGCTTATCAGTACCGATATGTGGCTTTGCATTTGTAAGAATATCATCAGGAGCTCCGTGGGAAACAAATTCCTCAAATACAAATCGACATCGACTGTCTTTAATACCTGTTGTCAGTTTTCCGTCGGAAAATGTTCCTGCACCGCCTTCACCATACTGAATATTGGATGTTTCATCAAGAACACGATTTGTCCAGAAATTTTTTACATCAGCAGTACGGGAATCAATATCCCTACCTCGTTCAACTACAATTGGACAATGTCCGCTTCGAGCAAGGATAAGAGCTGCAAACATTCCTGCAGGACCAAAGCCTGCAACAACAGGTGGCAAAGTGCTTTTTCTGTCAGATTGAGGCATTTTGTACTCGTATTTCTGACACTTTATGACACGATTATTATTAAGACCTTCAAGTAGTTTGTCCTCGTCACCGTCAACGGTCACATCTACAGTATAAACAAAATGCACTTCACCTTTTCGGCAATCAACACTCTGTTTGAATATTTCTGTTTTTAAAATTCTGTTTTTATTAAGTTTTAATACTTTTGCTGCAGCTTCTTCAATATGGTGAAAATCGCTGTCAAGCGGAAGTTTTATTTCACTAATTCTGAGCATTGTTTATCCTCTCACCAATTGTGTGACCTGCAGCTCTGCCTGAGCTCCAAGCCCACTGAAGATTATATCCACCACAATCACCGTCAACATTCAGTGCTTCACCACAACAGAACAAGTTGTCAACAAGCTTTGATTCCATTGTTTCAGGGTTGAATTTTGAGCAATCTGCACCACCTGCCGTAACCTGTGCAAAATCAAAGCCACGGGCAGTTTTAACCTTTATTTTCCAACATTTACAAAGCTTTGCAAGAGTCAGAATTTCATTGTCACTCAATTCAAAAATCCTGCCATTAGGTGCAATATGACACTCCTTTAATAAGGTTATGCAAAGTTGCTTATTCATAATACCAATAAGGAGATTTTCACAAAGTCCTGTACCAAATTCACGACGGTCAAAAATATAGTTTTCTATTTCATCAGATGTAAAATCAGGTGTCACATCAAGATTTATATAAATATCATTTGATGGTGACATTGAAACAAATCGTGACAACTGCATAATAGGAATACCTGAAAGTCCATAATCCGTAAACTGAACTTCGCCATAATTTTCCAATGTTTTTTTGCCGTCAATTATCAAATCAAGTTTACAAACAGAACGAACACCCTTAAGTGCCTTTGTAAATTCGTCACAATTAAGAGAAACAAGAGCAGGTGCAACAGGTGTAATCTTATGGCCCATCATTTTAAGAAGCTCATAGGAGTCACCGTCAGTACCATGAACCTTTGCTGCCTTACCACCTGAAGCCACAACAACGAAATCGAATCTGTCACGATTGTTGATTACCAATTTATTCACAACACCGTTGAATACTGATTTAAGGTGAACAGCATTATAATCACATACTGTTTCAATACCCAATCTTGCACATTCAAATCGCAACACATCAAGAACTGAAGACGCCTGATTTGACAACGGATATACCCTGCCTTCATCCTCTGTTCTTGTGTAAAGGCCCAATTCATTAAAGAACTTTATATTGCTTTCAGGTGTGTATTTTTTCAATGCAGTTTCTGCAAAACCCACATCACCACGAAAACCGCTATTTATAGCATTTGTATTTGTAAGGTTACATCTGCCGTTACCTGTCACAAGAATCTTTTTACCCACACGAGCAAGCTTTTCAAAAACGGTAACCTTTACATCCTCTTTATCTTTAACGGTGTGCATAATTTCAATTGCACAGGCAAGTCCTGATGCACCGCCACCGATTACAGCAATCTTTTGCACAGCTTATACCTGCCTTTCAAGATATTCATACAGCTTATCAATAGTGCTTGAACTCATAACGTGCTCCATCTGACAAGCATCATTCTCTGCAGTTTTCTCATCAACACCCAAGGTATCAATAAGAAAATGTTTGATTAACTTATGTCTTCTCAAAACATTTGCCGCATAGCTTTCGCCCTGTGGTGTAATCTCAATATCACCATAGGTTACGTGTTCAAGATATCCATTTTGTGTAAGTGTGTTTATTGCACGGTTCACGCTCGGCTTTGATACACCAAGAAATTCTGCAATATCAGTAATTCGCACGTTATCCTTCTCTTTTGAGATAATAAAAACTGCTTCAAGATAATCTTCAAGTGAAGATGTCATATTGTACGTATTGTTTTTCATATCGAAATACCTTTTCAAAAATTTATTATTATATTTTAACACAAAATTAGCCAAATAGTCAATATTGCTAACAAATAATATGTATTTTCCAAAAAAAAATATCGGCGGGAGCAAAGCCCCCGCCTTACTATATATTTTATGGTTTACTTGTCACTTTACTGTTTGCAATTGTGATGATTTCGTTTTTATCCTCATCACTCATTGCACGTAGCTTTGCAATCAATGAGATTTCTTCCGTTGAGAGTTGCGAAAGATATTTTTCACTTAAAACACTTTCATAATTATCATTTTCATTAACTGTTTCAACATAAGCATCTTCAAAAAAGCTATCCATTGAAATCTTATAAAAATGTGACAATTTGGAAAGAATCTCTAAATCAACACTTCGTCTGCCTGTTTCATAGCTGCAATACGTTGAACGACTTATACCAAGGGCATCAGCAACCTGATATTGCTTTAATTTATTGGCACATCTGATTATTTTTAACTGTTTTGCACAACTCATAGCATCACCTCATTTATTGTATTATACATTATTGAAATTCTGTTCGCAATAAAAAGTTGCAAAATTCTGTGTATATGGTAAAATATGTATATAAAATTAAAGTGAAAGGACAAATTGTATGATTTATTTTGTTATTGCTTTAATAGCTATTTGTCTGCTTTTATTTGTTGTCGCAATCAAAATTATGGACTTCGCAGGATTATCAAAAAGATGTGAAGGAAATGAAAATTTAAAATATTTAAAAGCAAAGAATTTTGATAATCTCAACGCATTGCCAATAGATTTCAAGTCCGACAAAGGACAAACTCTTAACGGATTTCTTTACAGCGGTGCAAAAATTGACAATTATAAGGCACTTATAGTTTTTTCTCACGGCATGGGTGCAGGGCACCTTGCATACACTACTGAAATCAATTACTTTGCTCAGAAAGGTTACCTTGTATTGGCTTATGATAACACAGGCACATGCACCTCCGAGGGTGATAAACTTTACGGCTTTGCACAAGGTATTATTGACCTTAAGTACGCATTGGATTTTGTGAAAACACGAGATGATTTAAAGGATTTACCATTACTTCTTGCGGGTCATTCCTGGGGTGCATACAGCGTTTGTAATGTTTCTGCAATTTCTCCGGATACCGAAATAAAAGGTATTGTTGCATTTTCACCATTCAATTCAATGAATAAGCTTATCCGTGACAATGCAAAACTCAAAACAAAGGCAAATCTTTCAATTTTCAGTCCGTTTTTCGATATAATCAATCTTATACGATTTGGTAAAGCAGGTATTCTTCGTTCTTGTGACAGCATTGACAGTAATGAAATCCCGACTCTTGTTTTACACGGTGGAAACGACTTGCAGGTAACTCTGAAAAACAGTCCCGTCGGTAAAAAACATAAAATCAGCAACAACCCGAATGCAAGAACAATTCTTTGTGACAGCAAATACCATAATGTATATCTTGCAAAAGATGCTGAGCAATATCTTAACGACACTTTTGCAAAAATTGCATCTCTTGGTGAAAACAGCCCCGAAGCCTATGAGGTTTATCAGAATATTGATTATGCTCTCATAACCAAAGAGGATTTGACAATTATGGACACTGTAAATTCATTCTTTGAAGAATGTGTTATGAAAAGAGATTTCCTAAGGTGATTAAAATGTTCTTAAAAAAGCAAAATGACTACTCGAAAAATACTGTATATAGCAATGAAATGGTAAGTAAAAAGAACAATTTTACTCTGCTTAACAAGAGATATGCTCTTGAAAATCAAACAGTACTTCTTGGTGACTCTATTACTGATTTTTTCACTTGGTATGAATTGTTTTATGATTTTTCAAAATCAAGCGGTCAGGCAGTTTATAACCGAGGTATAGGCGGTGACACAACTGACAGACTTTTAGAAAGACTTCAGGATAATGTGCTAAATATCAAACCTAAAAACATTGTTCTTTTAATTGGTACGAACGACATTTCACGAGGTCTTCCGCTTGAAATAAGTGTTCAGAATGTTGACAAAATTATTAAGGCATCAAAAGAATGCAATCCTGATATTAATTTTATTCTTGAAGCAGTTTATCCTATCAATAAAAAAATGCGAGATAAATTTGAAAAGCGAAGCAATAAAAAGATTGGTGAAATGAATAAAGAGTTCATTAAGCTCTGTGAAAAGCACAATTGTGTATGGTGCGATTTTACTGATAAACTGAAAGACAAAAACGGACAACTTAAAGAGGAATATACTTATGACGGACTTCATATTAACTCTATGGCTTATGAAATTGTCGCTGAAAATGTAATTCCGTTATTGAGATAATAAAAAGTGGTATGTGAACAAGAAAATCACATACCATTTCTTTTTTATTCTACAAAATTATCTTCGTGTACCCCTTTTGCTATATCGGCACATACTCCATAAATACTATATGCATCTCTTGATTGTTTTGCACCGATACTTAATACGACAACACCTGTTTTTGTGGTACGGTCATAGGTATAAAGACTGAACACACCATAAGCACTGCCTGTATGATATTGCAGCTTTTTGCCACCATAGAATTTGTATCTTGTAAGCACAGGCATACCCTGACCTATTTTACCATTTACCCTTGTGGATTGAACTGAATGAATAAGTTCAACACTTTCTGTTGACAGGTAACGGACACCATTATACATACCGTCATTCATAAACAGGGTCAGCAGTTTTGCATAATCCTTTGCACTGATAGTAAGTCCGCCTGCATAAAGCTTAAAGCCTGCACCTGCAGTTTCAGTAAATTTTAACTGATTCTGCTGATTTCTTACGCCTCTTGCAATTTTATGATTATCATCATATAAAACTGCTATTTCATCTGCATTGAGCATAACAGGAATATATGAGGCATTAATACCCATTGGGATAAAGAAATACTCATTTAAAAGAGTTGTTACACTTTTACCTGTTACCAATTCACACATTGTTCCGACAATTCCGTAAGCAAAATTGTTATATTCATAATGTGTACCGGGTTTATGTTCTGTATATGCAGACGGTTTTTGAAGATGAGTCTGTAGCTGTTCAAGAGAGTTTACATAACCCGCATTTACAAGTCCTGATGAATGTGCAAGAAGCACGCGCAAGGTAATGGGCACATCGGGATATGAAGGGCTTTGAACTTGAACTCCAAGATATTCCGAAATATCCGCATCAAGTTCAAGCAATCCGTCATCAATAAGACGGAAAACCACCAAGGACAGAATGGTTTTTGACAAAGAAGCAACACGGATTTTCGTATCTGATGTCATAGGTCGTTCGTTTGCTGAAGCCCAGCCATATTCTGCAGTTGCATGAACCTGACCGTCAACGATTGTTGCCACCTGAATACTCATAGCATTATGTTTAATTCCTGTCGCCTTTACAAGTGTTTCAAGAGAATCTACCTTTATTGGTGGTTGTGTTGGCTTCACCGTAGTTGTTTCTTTAGGAATTGTGGTTGTTTCTGTTGTTTCTTCTTCAGTTGTAGTTTCGGTAGTTGATGTTTCTGCAGTAGTGCTTTCTGAAGTTGTGCTTTCAGTTGTTTCCATAGGCTGACTTACAGGTTTATCCCTTTTTATGAAGGTTATTGAAACCACAATAATTACAACTGATAAAACAACGCTTAAAATTTTTAATAAACTTTTCTTCATCTTTTACACTTTCATTCGTACAATTTCTTTGGAGAATAATATACCAATTACTACATAAATTGTCAATAAAAAAGAGAAAAAGTCGATAGAAAACTCTACCGACTCTTCATTTAAAACAAATCTTTCTTTACTATTCCGTCAACAATATCGCCACATACGGAGTAGATTCCATAACGGTCTTTTGACAATGTTGCACCTGTTGAAATAACAACAGCACCTGTTTTTGTTTCGGGATTATATACATATAAGGAATACACACCATAAGCACTGCCTGTATGGTAATACATATATTCCTGATTATAAAGTCCTTCCGTCTTTTTCATCGGCATACATTGTATTGAGCTTTTTGGTAAGTTTGGTGTATGCATCTGTGTGATACTCTCTTTTGATAAAAGTTCAACACCATTGTACATTCCATTATTTATAAATACTGTTAAAAGCTTCGCAAAATCGGCAGCACTCGTTATTAATCCACCTGCATAAAGTGCCATGTGTTTTCCCGGTTTTGTCTTATCATTCTTTAAGTCCGTTGCATCCTCAACACTTAGCCCTATTTCGCCCTTGCTATTATAAATATCTGCAACTTTTTCAGTATTAAGCTGGCCGCCGAGATAAGAGGCTTCTAATCCCATCGGATTGAAAAAATATTCCTTTGCAAGAATATTAAGACTTTTATTTGTGACACACTCACATATTGTTCCTATAAGTCCAAAACCATAATTACTATATCTGTACTTTTCGCCAGGCTTGTCCTGATATGCTTCAGGAGTCTGCAAATGTTCCTGTATTTTTTCCAAGGAGTCCTGATATCCTTTATCAGCAAGACCTGATGTATGAGTAAGAAGCATTTTCAATGTGATTGGTAAATCGGGAAACTCAGGATGCCTTATTTTTACACCTAAATATTCTGAAATATCCGTTTCAAGATTCAGTTTACCCTCATCAATAAGTTTAAACACAACCATACCAACAACAGTTTTTGAAAGTGAAGCTATACGAATTTTTGTATCTGATTCCATTGGTCTTTCGTCGATTGTAGCCCATCCGTATTCTGCAGTTGTAGAAACAAGACCGTCCTTAATGGTAGCAACCTGAACACCTACAGCACCATATTTTTCTGCAACCTCGCCAACAAGCTTTCCTAACTCACCTGAATTTGCTGACACAGGAGAGTGTGTTAGTGGAGGAATTACAATCGTTGGAATTTCAGTCTGTGTGGTTGTTTCGGTAGTGGTTTCCGTTTCAGTTGTCGATTGTAACTCGGTTATAGGTTCAGTTGTTGTGCTGTGAGTTGTTTCAACGGGTTTATTTACAGGCTTTTCTCGTCTTAAAAAGGTTATCGAAACAACGACTATTACTAATGATAGTATTACACATAAAATCCTTAATATCTTCTTGCTCATTTTTTCACTTCCGAAATTTTACATATAAAATAATATATCAATTGAGGCAATCTTTGTCAATAGAAGCATTTTATATGTTTTTCAAATCGTCTGTGGCAGGATTTTCAATCAACTCACCTGTTTCGGTAAATCTTGACCCGTGACAAGGACAATCCCAAGTATGCTCTGCACTGTTCCATTTGAGAGCACAGCCTAAATGCGGACATCGTTTTTTTGTAGGAGTTAAAAGACCAACAGTAGTTTCAAATATATTTATCGGTAATTGTGTAGATAAAACACTTCTTGGCGGAGAAAAGACTTCTTCGTATTCATTACTTTTATTGAGAACCATATCGCAAAGTAACTCTGCAGACACCATAGCAGATGTCATTCCCCATTTGTTAAAGCCTGTCGCAACAAACACATTGGGAATACGCTTTGAATATCTGCCTATATACGGAACATTATCCAGACTCATACAATCCTGTGTTGCCCATTGATATTTAATTGGAAATTCAGGATAATGAATTGCGGAAAATGCTTTTAATTCGTGATAATTACCACCATCTTTACCTGTTCTGTGGTCACCGCCACCTACAAGAAGATAATTTTTGTAATTACGGAATGACATTCCTTTTTTTGCTTCATCAACATACATTCCATTGATTTGAGGAGCATCTTCTAAAGCTAAAACATAAGACCTTTCCTGATAAAGCTTTATAAAATATCCACCGTATTTGTTCATAAACGGAAAATGTGTCGTAACGATAAAATAGTCAGCTGTTATTTTAGGCTTTTGTGTGATTGCCTCGTTTCCACGGATTTCGATGACCTTTGTGTTCTCATATATTGTCAATTCTTTTGATATATGTGACAAAAATTGCAAAGGATTGAACTGTGCCTGATTCGGGAATTTTACTGCACCTGCAATTTCAATGGGAACGGGAATTTCAGTACAGAAATCAGGATTATATCCTATTCTCACCAATGCGTGAAGTTCATCATTGATTTTCTTGGAATTATTTACAGAGTAAACATAATTATCTTTTCTTTCAAATTCACAGGATATGTTTTTGCACAATTCAACATACTTGTTTATGGCTTTTTCATTTGCCTGAAGATACATTTGTGTCTTTTCAATACCGAATTTCTTTATGAATTTGTCATAGACAAGACCGTGTTGAGAAGTTATTTTCGCAGTTGTATTCTGTGTGACACCTTTGCAGACTCTGTCAGCCTCAAGGACTACACAGTCAACACCGTTTTGTTGTAGCATATAGGCACATAAAAGTCCTGTAATACCACCACCGATAATTGCAACACTTGTCTTTATGTCACTATTCAATTTTGGAAAACTTGGGAATTCTGAGTCAGCAGACCATACAGATAACATATAAATCACCTGTACATAGTATTGACAAAAAGACCACTCTTAATTAAAAGAATGGTCTTAATTTATAAAACTAATTAAATTTTGGTAAGTAATCACCGTGAGCCTCGATTAAATCATCCACCATTTTCTTGATTGTATCGATATCAAGTTCACTACCGGTATGTGGGTCAAGCATTGCAGCCTGATAAATATGCTCCTTCTTTCCTGTAACTGCTGCCTCAATTGTTAAAAGCTGAACATTGATATTTGTCATATTCATTGCGGCACATTGAACAGGTAATGCACCAACATGGCAAGGATGAATACCTCTGCCATTGACAAGACAAGGCACTTCAACACAAGCATTTTCAGGTAAGTTAGTAATCAAATGTCCTGTATTTAGCACATTACCGCCAATCTGATAAGGACTTCCTGTTACCATTGATTCCATAATTCTTGATGCATATTCGTTTGACCGTTCATGCTCCCTTACGCCCTTTTCAAGCATTTCAGCATAATCTTTTTTCCATCTTTCAATCTGGTCAACACAACGACGAGGATACTCATCAAGTGGAATATTGTATCTTTGAATAAGCTCAGGATATTTGCTCTTAATATAGAACATATTATATTCTGCATTGTGCTCACTTGATTCTGTACAATAGTAACCGAAATTCTTGATGTAATCCATACGAACTTTGTCGTCTGCATCAGGCTTTGCCATATATTCATCAACTCTTGATTTGATTTCAGGATAAAGGTCAACACCATTTTTATCCTTAATTTCAAGAAGCCAACCCATGTGGTTTATACCTGCAATAAGTTCTTTTCTGCCTTCTAATTTATCTTCCATACCAAGTTTTTTCAAAAGCCATTCTGAACAACCCTGAACACTATGACAAAGACCAACAGTTTTAACACCTGTATATCTCTGCATATATCCTGTAAGCATAGCCATTGGATTAACATAATTCAAGAAAAGTGCATCAGGACAAACCTCTTCCATATCGTCAGCAAAGTCTTTCATAACGGGAATTGTACGAAGTGTTCGCATAATTCCACCGATACCGAGAGTGTCACCAATAGTCTGTCTTAAACCGTATTTCTTCGGTACTTCAAAATCGATAATTGTGCATGGGTCGTATAGACCAACCTGAATTGCATTGACTACAAAATCAGCACCTCGAAGTGCATCTTTTCTGTTTTCAACACCAACATAACACTCAATTTTGCCATATCCACCCTTGGCATTTCTCATTGCTTCAAGAATAACTCGACTTTCTTCAAGTCTTTGGGCATCAATATCATAAAGAGCAAATACGCTGTCACGGAGTGCCTCGGTACACATACAGTCACCGATAACATTTCTTGCAAAAACGGTGCTTCCTGCTCCCATAAATGTAATTTTCATAGTTAATTCCTCCTATTTGAGTATAGACTCATTGTAACATAAATGATGTAAATTTCAAGAGGACATGTAAAAATGGAAACAAAATTTTAAATTATAATTTGTCGGGATGTTTCAAATAGAATAGAACACCTTGTAGGGGTCA
>CALCTT010000085.1 GCA_937906895.1 uncultured Clostridia bacterium
CGGCATCCACATCCCAAATGTGGCGCGCTACCAGCTGCGCTACACCCCGAAGTATTCTTTTTTTCGTCAGCTTTGATAGTATATACTATTTTGTTATGTTTGTCAATAAGTAATTTTCAAAAATTCAAAAAAACTTGTTTATTCTTTGCTTTTGCAATACAAGTATTGAACGCGATGGTACTTTTTCATTGACAAATATGTAAAAAAAGCGTAAAATAAATCATTAATAAATTACAATTATGAAAAGGAGATAAATGAAATGGCAAAGAAAATTTTAACTCCGGAACAGGCAGAAATTAAAAATATAAAAAAAGAGGCAAATTCAGCACGATTCACAAGCTTTCTTGCAGTTGTTCTCGCTGTTGCCATTGCCTTTGGCGTTGTGTCAATAGGTAAGTCAACATCAGAGGATATGGCTGTCCAATCAGGTAACGTGGTTCAGAATGGTGAAACAGCTGAAGATTTTGATGATAATTCATCTTCATCAGATGATGTTGTGATTGACGAAGAAACAAGTGAGGTCATTTCTGATTCTACTGTTTCTGACGATGTAACAGGTGACGAGTCACTTGATGGCAGTGAAGATGTTAAGGAAGAGGAAACTGTTCCTAATCGTGAACTTCCTGCAAATCCTGCTGAATGGACAAAGGCTGAAATCATAAATTATTACAAAAAAGCTTGTAATAATTCAAAAAGTGTGAAATCTATTCAAAAAATGACATTAAGAGACAACTTTAAGGTTAAGCTTGATAATGAGGCGTGGAATTTTGCTATTGACATTGCAATGCCTATTATCAGGGCTGCTCTTAGAGCAAATTCAACTGAATTTGACGGCATAACAGGTGGATATAACGACCTTGTACCATCTGATGTAAAAAGTGCAAAGGCATATAAAGACGGCAAAGATACTATTATTGAAATGACTCTTGTCGAACAGAAGGATGACGCTTACGGAGACACATTCAAGGGTACAGTAGGTCACGGTATTTCTGTTGTTGGTAATATTGCAGTAGTTGCAGATAATTTCCCTGAGTGGTACATTGGTTTTGATACTGCATTTATTGAACTTCATTACAAAAATCCTGTACTTAAAGTAAGAATAAATGAAAAAGGTGTTATTGAAAAGGGTACATGGAGCTATCTTGTACACGTTACTGTGAAGGACCTTCTGATTGAAAAGGTTACTCTTGAGGATGCTTCCGGTGACATTGACTATGTTATTACAACAGGTGGCGGATTCTGAAAAGTATAATTCTTTTCAATAAAATTCACTTTTATGAGTGGGTGAAATTTGTCTTGCGACAAGCGGATTGTATTTCACATTTATCCATAGACAAATTTTCGTTATAATTTTTATAATGTTTATAAGGGCGATTTTTAGTCGCCCTTTTTCTTTTTCATTGACAAAGAAAAGTAAATATAGTAAAATAACTATATATATGTATTCAGGAGGATATAACTATGGAAAATATGGAACCTATGCAGCCAATGCAACCAGTTCAACCACAGGAACCTGCACAGCCTGTTCAACCTGTACAACCTAAAAAGGTGAAAAAACCGGTTAATTCAAAAAAGGTAATTGCAGTTATTCTCGCAATTGTAGTCCTTTTTGTAGCAATATTTTCAGTTGCTCAGTTCTTCTCAATGAGAATGAGAATAACAAATCTTGAGAATAAGAGTGATTACTATGAGCAGATGTTCAACTATTATAATTACCTTATAGAAAGCGGTCAGATTGTTCTTGAAGAGGGTTCAGCACCTTCATTTGATGATTTTACAGGAAATAACAACTCTGATTTTATGCCTGACTTTAATCAGGACAATCAGCAGAATGTTCAGCAAGATAATTCACAGTCAAGCGATTCTTCACAGCAATCAGCAGACCCTACACAGTGGACAACTGCACAGATTGTTGAAACATACAGACACGCAGCGGCAAGAACTCATAACAGCGTAACATCACACCAGACTATGACTTTGCGTGATGGTTCACTTAAAGCGCCCGGTATCAATGAAACTTTGATTGGAATGACAGAAAGTGTCATGAAAACAGTTCTTAAAAATAACTCAACAGATATCAAGGGTATCACAGGTGGTCATCAGAATCTTGTTACTTCTGATGTTCAGTCAGCTCGTGCATATAAGAGCGGTAGCAACATTGTTATCGAAATGAAGATGAAGGAACAGGTTGATAAGGGTAACGGAAATATGTATAGCGGTTCAGTTGGCCACGCTATTTCTGTTGTTGGTGATATTGAAAATGTTATCGGTCAGTTTGAATCTCTTGGTGTTACAACTGATTTGAAGGATGAAAACTGTACACTTCATTATAAGAACCCTGTACTTAAGGTTGCAATTAACAGCAGTGGTATGATTATCAACGGCACATGGAGTTATTATGTTGATGTTACACTCAAGGATTTGACTATCAAGGGATTTGGTATGACAGTTCCTGTACAGACTGCAACATCAGTTATCGACTTTGTTGTTACTCTTAACGGTGGTTTCAAAGGATAATTAATATAACAAACGGATATTCGGGACTTGTCTTTATTGACAGGTCCTGTTTTCTTATTTATAATTAAACTATGAAAGGGGACAGAGTAATGAAAACAAAAGACAAAATTGCCCTTAATGAGCAGAAAAAAATTAAAAGACTTAAAAGAATGCAAGGCAGAAATGATAGCGGAAAATACTTTTTTGTTTTATTGGTGCTTATTGCTATTGTAAACATTCTTGATGAAGTTACAAGTAATCTGACAGTTACTGTACAATCATCATTTGTTACAGAATTTTTTGTTAATAATCCGTTTATGGGTAAGTATTATACTTTCCAGGAAGGCTTGGCACTTCATTCAAGTGTTGGTGTTTTCACTTATGTTTTAGGTGCTTTTACACCTTTTTATAAGGCTCTTGCAGATAAATGGGGACGTAAACCACTTTTTGCAATTTCTACATTAGGTATGGCAATCGGTCTTCTTGTTATTCATCTTTCAACAAGCTACATAATGTTCCTTGTGGGCTTTGCAATTATCAGTTTCTTTATGGGACACGATATTCAGATTATCTATATTCTCGAAGAAGCACCAGACAAACATCGTGCAAAGATTTACAGCTTCCTTAAGAGCTTCGGTATTTTAGGTGTTATTCTTATTCCTACACTTCGCGATATGCTTATGGGTGATGATGCAACAAGATGGCGTGAAATCTTTTTAGTTCCTGCAGTAATCGGCTTTATAGCTGTGCTTTTAGTTGTTTTCTTTGCAAAGGATACAAAGGTGTTCATAAACGAGAGAATTGAATATCTTTCAAGACCTTTTGAGGAGCGTCAGACTGAAAAAGAACTTAAGAAAAAACAAAAAGAGGCTCAAAGAAATCAGTCAGGTGTTTTCAATGGCGTAAAATATATTTTCTCAAATCCTGACACAAAGAATCTTATAATTTCTCACATTATTTTTGACTCTGCAATGCCTGCAATTGCTCTTTATTTTGAGTCATCAATGCACAAGGTTGGTATGAGTACAAGCGAGATTACAAAAGCTCTCTTTATGGTGCCTGTGGTTTATGCCACAATCACATTCCTTTCAGGTTTTATTGCTGATAAGCTTGGCAGAAAGGTGACTGTAACGGGATTTTCAATCACTTGTATTTTAGGCTACACACTTTTCGTAGCAGGTATTTTAAATGGCTGGAACCCATATCTTATCGGCTTCTTTGCAGGACTTTATCAAGGCTCATACTGGATTGGTCGAGATTATATGAATGTTATGATGACAGAAAAAGTACCTACTGACATTCGTGCATCTGTTGTGGGTGCAGAGGGCCTTCTTGTAATTATCGGTCTTGCTGTTGGCTATCTTCTTGCAATTGTTGGTATGATTAAATTCCCAATCTGGTGGGTTTGTCTTGCAATTTCTGTTGTTGCAGTTGGTGTTGCTGCAGTTATGTTTGCAAAGGGTGTTAAGGAAACAAAAGGCGCAAACCTTGACGAGATAGAATGATTAAATTTGAACAAATTTAGCAAAAAGCCTCCCACTCGGGAGGCTTTTTATTTGCCTTTTAATTAAATTCTTCATTCAACTGTTGCATTGTAACTTCTTCTTTGTCAGGATTTTCGTATTTGTCTTGATAATAGTTTTCGGGGTAACAGTCAAATGTGCCGTCAGGTTTTACTGTAATTACAGTGCAACCACGCTGTGTGCCAACCTTGTCAATTTTACCGTAAGCAACATAGTCGATACTCATGCCGTATGTAAGACGAATACCCTTGTAATCCATTGAGAAAGTGTTGATGTGGTCGTGACCAACAAATATACCCTGTGTGCTTTTCATCTCAACTGCAGTTTCAAAGAAAAGGTCATCGTCAGTAGGATGACACACCTTTTCACCAAGTGTACCGTAGTAATATTTCACATTTTCTGTGTCTTTGTAACCATTGTTCTTAAATTCTTCCCAAGCGTCAGCATATTCAACAGGAGGAATGTGCATAAAAACAAGTGATTTAACAAGACCTAAATCATTGAGCAACTGTGTTTTTGTATCGCCATCAAATGTCTTTTCAATAAATGCTTTGTTTTCTGCATTAAGCTTTTCACAGGATGTCTTGTACCACTCAATCTGATTATCATGAATGTTATCATAATTACCTGTAAAACCTGCTACAATTCCGGCTAATTTATTTTCTTTTGGATAATCGTTTGTATCAATTGAGAAAAGAGCCTGAGTAATAACGCCGTTACTGTTTTTAACCTTGATTACGGAATTACCAACACCGTCAATGTTTTGGTCACCTTTTTGATAAAGGCAGTTTTTCCATTCTTCACGGCTATAAAAATCTCCCATTTCATCACGGCTATATGTTGAATAGATTTCTGAATCGTGATTACCAAAAGTAACTGACCAATACACTCCTAATTTTTCCATAAGAGTAGCAAGCATTTCAGCAGCATATTGGTTGTTGAATGTGCCTGCTGTGAATGGTATAGGATAACTGATATCACCTGTTGCAAAAACAATGTCAGGTTTTTCTGTGAGTATCATTGTGGCAACTGTTTTTAGTGTTCGCATATCGTCTTTTTTAGACATCCAGCCACCACCAAGGTGAATATCGGTAACCTGAACGATTTTGAGGTCACGGTCAGTTGTGATTACGTAACATCCCTCATTATCCTTTGATACATCAATTCTGTCTTCAGTTTCAACAGAGTCAAAGCCTGAAATGTATTCAGTCATTGTTTTGATGTTTTGTTTATTTGCAATTGTACTTGCAATACCAAATATTATAAATACACCTAATATTATAACAAGTACCTTTATAGCCATTTTTTTATTTCCTTTTTTCTTCATTTTTTCACCTGATAGATTATTTATTCATCATTTGACTTGCCGATAGTTTTTAAATTGACAAGAATATTACTGTTATAGAAATTACTGCGATTTTCTAATTCTGTATTTACAAAATCTACACCGTCACGCTCAAAAAGAGTTTTTTCATTTGAGAAAAGATTTGTGCCGATACCAAGCCTGTCACCGTCAAATTCAATTCCAAGACAAGCTACAAGTGTTGGGAACATATCAAACACAGCCCAATCACGGTTATAAAGTCTGCTTTCATCAATACCACAAAGCTCCTTTGGAGGATTGATGAAAAGATTAAAGCAAGTACGATAATATCCGTCCTGATTAATCGGTGTGCAGAATTCCTTAGCCATACTCAAATGGTCACCAATAAGCACGATTGTTGTGTTTTCATAGAAATCCTGTTCCTGAATCCAACGTACAAATTTAACTGCTTCAGCCTGGCTGTAATAAATACAGTTAGCATATTGTGAATCGAATTTCTTTTCTGCTTTTCCGCTTAAGTATCCGTTAGGTGAGTGAGTGTCAGCAGTTTCCATTACGAAATGAAATGGTTTTCCTGTTTGGGAAAGTCTTGTAAGCTCGTTTTTAGCAAATTCATAAAGCTTGTCGTCCTCATAACCCCAGAAAACCTTATAATCTTCAGGAATCCAGCCCAATTCCTTTGCCGCCTTATAGTCATAAATATTGAAATCTCCGTGGGACTGGAAGAAGAAATCAAGACCACCAAATGCTGCTTCAGCACCGAACATTACAGACTGCTCATATCCCTGCTCGTGAAGAATGTCACCAAGAGTTGTAGCACCCGGTAAGAAGTTGTTTTTAGCACCATAAGCATTACGGTCAACAGGCACTTTCATCGGAAGACCTGTACTCATATTTACGATTGATGCAACTGACCAGTTACCACCTGTTGATGTAGGAGGACCACCAAAACCGCTTTCAAGGTTTGAGAAGCTGTAACCTTCTTTGCAAAGCTCGGCAAGGTCAGGCATAAGATTTTCTTCAAAATATCCACCTAAATCCTTTGAGAAAAATGTGTTTTCCATTGATTCAAGATAAATGTGTATAAGATTTCTCTTCTGCTCAGGGAATTTAAGGTTAGCCTTATTTACATCAACATAATTATCCTCAATATATGGAGAATCGTCAAAATAAGCAGAAACGAGTGTCATTAACTGGAATCTGTTAATACCAAAAGCACAACCGCCAACTAAAATTGCAACTGAAAGTACAAGACAGATAATTCTTACAACACAGTCAGGAAGAATAGCGTATGTCTTTTCTTTTTTAGTAAAATTAAGCTTGCGATTTGAGAATACCACTATGCAGAATAATGTTGTAACAAGTGCAGTTGTAAGTACAGGACCTTCAAAAAGTGAAACATAAACACTTGAGTCAGTACCTTCAGTAGGTGAGTTAAGGTTTATGAGAATCTGGTCAGGCGCAAGGTCACCAAAAGCCTCTTTACCCCAGATTGTACCTGTAAATGCAGCCATACCAAGTGCTGTGAAAATAGTTGAAACTACTTTAAGTGCCATTGCACCTTTTTTCTTTTTAGGCTCTACATATTCAAGGTTAAGATTGTGGTTTATAAAGCCAATCACACAAAGAAATGCGATACCTATAACAAGTGAAAGTGCTGTGTATTTCACAGGGTACCAGTTATCGTGAACTGACGGTGAAAATACATTTTCAAGACCGAAAATATTTCGTGTAATGAAAAATGAAAGAAGATTAACCGTCACTGTGTCACGGATAACAGTGTGAATACAGGTTGAAACTTTTTTGTTTTTTGCAAAAAGCAAAATGTCAGCAGTGCAGATTATTGCACTGACTAAAATAGCACATATCCAGAACATTTTTACATCCCTCTTTTTAAAATTTATTTATTATCATTAAAATAATGAAATAACCCACATAATTACAAACCATAAAGGTGGCACAAGAAGTGCAGGCAACATATTAAGTGTTTTTAAATTTTTGATTTCAAGAATTGAGATACCTGATGATGCAATTAAGAAACCACCAACAACGCTGATTTCACACATAAGCTCAGGACTCATAAATTCACCTAAAAATTTTGCAAGTAAATAAATTGAGCCTTGCCAACAAAACAGCACAGGTGCAGCAAGTGCAATTCCTATTCCATAAGTAGATGATAACACCATACTTGTAACAAAATCAAGTGTTGCGTTTGTAAAAAGATATGTATGGTCGTTATTAAGTGCTGAATTTATAGGACCTAAAATTGAAAGACTGCCTATACAGAAAAGGAGAATTGCGGTTGAAAGCCCTTTTCCCAATTCGCTTTTACCTTTTTTCTCAACAAGACCGTTAAATCTTTTGTCAAGGTCAGTAATATTACCGAGCAGTGAGCCTAAAGCAAGACTTACAATGAATAATACGGGATATTTGCTGTTTGGCATATTCTGTACAATTGAATTTATACCGATACCTGTCGCAGCAAGTCCCATTGCATTCATAAGGCATTTTGTGTATTTTTCTTTAATTCCCTTCTTGAGCAAACTGCCGATAACACTACCTGTAAGTATTGTGGCAGTATTGACTATTGTACCAATCATTGTTTATTCAACCTCGTATTCTCAACTGCCTGAAAAATCTCTTTTAATGTATCAAGAGAATTTTGGTCAGGTTTCTTTTTAACATTTATACTCTTTTTGCCACTTCCCGTAATACCAACACGACCACGGAGAATTGAAGAAATGTCAAGCACCAATGCAGGGTTGATTTCTTCACAATAAAGAGCAATTGTTTCTCCTCGTTGACCGATTTCATAAATTCCAAGTGAAGCTGCAGTATTTCTGCAGAGAGAAACTTCAATAAGTCCTTCAACTGATGGTGGAATATCACCAAAACGGTCACGAAGTTCATCACGGACATCCTCTGCATCCTGAAATGTTCTTATATCAGCAATTCTGCGGTAAACAGAAAGTCTTTGTGCAAGTGCTGAAATGTATTTGTCAGGAATGTGGGCGTTGATTTGCAGGTCAATAAGACATTCTCTCTGCTTCGGTTTTTCACCTTTTTCCTGACTTATGGCTTCGCTTAACAGCTTCATATACATATCGTAGCCAACTGATGCCAAGTGACCGTGTTGTTGTGCACCTAAAAGATTACCTGCACCACGGATTTCAAGGTCACGCATAGCAATTTTAAAGCCTGAACCGAATTCCGTATATTCACGGATAGCCTGAAGTCGCTTGTATGCAATTTCCGAGAGATTTTTGTCACGCTTATATGTGAGATATGCACTTGCTCGTCTTGCACTTCGACCAACACGACCACGAAGCTGATGAAGCTGAGCAAGTCCAAGTTTATCTGCATCCTCAATAATTAGTGTATTGGCATTCGGTACGTCAACACCCGTTTCAATGATGGTTGTGCATACAAGAATGTCGATTTCACCGTTCAAAAGCAATTGCCAAATGTCACTTAACTGTTCTTCATTCATTTTACCGTGAGCAACGGAAATTCTTGCATCAGGTAAATATTCCTGAATTGAATTTGCAACACCGTCAATAGTTTCAACTCTGTTGTGTAAGAAATAAACCTGACCACCACGACGAAGTTCCTTTTCCATAGCCTCACAAAGTAATGGAAGATTATGCTCAACAACATAAGTCTGAACAGGAAATCTATCTGATGGTGCTTCCTCAATAACTGACATATCACGGATTCCCGACATTGCCATATTGAGAGTTCTCGGAATAGGTGTAGCAGATAACGTCAGTACATCAACACCTGGGAATAACTCTTTTAGTTTTTCCTTTTGTGCAACACCAAATCTTTGCTCTTCATCAACAATCAGAAGACCTAAATCTTTAAATTTTACATTTTTTGAAATAAGGGAGTGAGTACCGACGATAATGTCAATAAACCCTGCGTTAATACTCTTGATTATTTTTGCTCTTTGAGTCGGAGTTCTGAATCGTGAAAGCATTTCTGCTTCAATGGGGAATCCCTCAAAACGCTTTAATATTGTCTGATAATGCTGTAATGCAAGAATGGTAGTAGGTACAAGAATTGCACATTGTTTTCCGTCTGCAATACACTTAAAAACGGCTCTTAAAGCCACTTCAGTTTTACCAAAACCAACATCACCGCAAAGAAGTCTGTCCATTGGATATGGTTTTTCCATATCACTCTTGATTTCATCAATGCTTCGTAGCTGGTCACCTGTTTCTTCAAATGGGAATCTGCGTTCAAAGTCCATTTGCATATCAATATCAGGTGAAAAAGCATAACCCTCACTGTGTAATCGTTGTGAATAGAGTTTAATCAGCTGGTCAGCCATATCTTTAACAGCTGAACGGACTTTGTTTCTTGTTTTTTCCCATTCTCCACCACCAAGACGATTGAGTTTTAGAGCTTTTCCGTCATCTTCGTGTGGACCTATATATTTTGATACCAAATCAAGCTGTGTGACAGGTACATAGAGAACATCACTTTTTGCATACTTGATTTTGATATAGTCTTTTATAATTTTGTTTGATTCAAGCTGAGTTACACCGTCGAAAATGCCGATACCGTGAACAGCATGAACGATATAATCACCTTTTTTAAGTTCATCAAGAGAGTGAATTGTATCTCTTGCCTTAAAGCCTGTATTTTTTCTTCTTGACTTTGATTGATAAACTTTTGAATATGTGAAAACATGCAGTTTTTCTCTTGGATATGAAAATCCTGAACTCAATGACCCTGCAAGGACACAGATTGCACCCTTAGGGAATTTTTCAGGAATAACGGAGAAATAAACTGAAACAAAATTCTCGTCATTCAAGGTTTCTGCAAGATTTTTTGCACTCTTTTCCGTACCTGCAAAAACAACAACTGTGCTGTCATTTGTATTGACTGGCTTCAAATCCTCCATAAGAACGTCAAGCTTTCCGTTCCATATAGGTAGAGTGTTACCATTGAATGTTGTAAGGCTTTTAACAGGTGTATCAAAACTTCCTCGTGCAAAATTGTCAACATAGGTTGCACCGAATTCCTGATATTTGTCAAGCAGTTCGTTGAATGTAAGAGAAAACTTATCGAGTCCTTTGCAAAGTGTTCCGTCATCAACACAAGATTTGATGTCCTCATACAAAAGTTTCTGTGAACTTGACACTTTTTCTTTTATACCACCTGTTTCAAATGCGAAAAGAAGATAGTCGTTTGCATAGTCAAAAATAGTAGCAAGGGAGTAAATAAGCGGAAGATATTTGTCAGCAGAGCCAATGGATAAGCCACCTTTAAGTCTATCCACATCATTATATAACTTTTCACGGATAATATCAGTTTTCTTGCCCCTTATGGAAGATGCAAGTTTTTCAATTTTTTCAATTAATTCCAGTGGATTGTCAATGATAATTTCCCTTGACGGAGCGATTAAAATTTCATCAATATTAACTGTTCTTCTTTGAGATACAACATCAAAACGACACATTGTGTCAACTGTATCACCCCAGAGCTCAATACGAACGGGTTCTTCGTCGTCAGGTGAGAAAAAGTCCACAATACCACCACGGACAGAAAACTGACCGACACCCTCAACTGCGTCAACTCTTGTATATCCTGCACAATTCAAGGACATAACAATATTCTCAAGTGATGTTTCTTCACCTTTTTTAAGAAGAACTGATTTCTGACTTAAAATTTCAGGCGGAACTGTATATGAAAGACAAGCCTCAGCACTTGCGACAACAACATCGCAACGATTATCAAGCATACGACGAAGAACTTTAATTCTCTTTTGCTCGTATTCATAACTTTGTGAGTCGGTTGTGTAAAAAGATAAACTTCTTGCAGGATATTGAAGCGCAGAAACTCCAAGTGTGGTTAAGTCTTCGCAAAGTCGTACTGCGGTAGCATCATCAGGCACGACAACAAGGGCCTTTTTTTCAAGACCCCCTGTTACAGCAGAAACAAGATGTGCTTTCATAACGGGAATTAATCCTAAAACTCCCTGTGGTAAAAAGCCTTTTTTAATGCTGTTTACAACACCGGTATATTCTGCTGAATTTTTAATTGCTTCAGTAAATGCTGACATATTAATTACCTCTGTAATTAACTGTTATATAAATTCATAGCTTTATCAATCTGATTATCAAGCAAAAGCTCAATTGCCTTACAAGCATTTTCCAGTGCAGGCTCAAGTGCTTTTAACTCGTCTTTTTTAAATTCTGAAATCACCCAATCAATAAGGTCATAGTCAGGATGAGGCTTTTTACCGCAACCGACTTTAATTCTTGGAAATTGGTCAGAGTTTAAATGATAAATAATACTCTTAATTCCGTTATGACCACCGTCAGTACCTTTTCTTCTAATACGGAGTCTGCCAACATCAAGAGAAACATCGTCATAAACAACGATTACCTTTTCAGGTGGAATTTTGTAAAATGCAGCACATTCTCTTACTGCCTCACCACTGTTATTCATAAATGTCTGTGGCTTCATAACGATACAACGGTGACCGTTTATGTTAGTGTCACAGATAAGTGATTTGAATTTAAGCCTGTCAATCCTGAATCCAAGTTTTTCAGCTAACATATCAAGACATAAAAATCCTGTGTTGTGTCGTGTTATTGTGTATTTATTGCCGGGATTACCAAGCCCCACAACGAGAAATTCGTGTGTGCCTGTACCGGTTGTAGTTGTCTGCTTTCTGAATCTGTTAAACATAATTGTTTCCTTTATTTTTTAAATCTATCTTTGTTAATATTTCGCCAGCCCTCAATATTCACTTGTCTTGCTCGCGCAATACCGAGGGAGTCGGCAGGAACATCTTCTGTAATCGTTGACCCTGCAGCAGTATAAGCACCGTCACATAGTTTAACGGGTGCAACAAGATTTGTGTTACAACCGATGAATACATCATCACCGATAACTGTTCTGTGCTTATTTTTACCGTCATAGTTGACAGTAACTGTACCACAACCAAAGTTTACTCGTTTACCAACATCGGAGTCGCCAACATAAGTAAGGTGTGAAACCTTTGTATTCTCGTCAATATTTGAATTTTTAACCTCAACAAAGTTACCAAGATGAACTTTTTCACCAATAACTGAATTTGGTCTTATATGAACGAAAGGGCCGATATCAGCATTGTCAAGGACTTTTGATTTGTAGCATTGAACAGAGTTGAGCTTAACTCCATTTCCGATAACGCTTTCTTTAATGAGAGTATTAGGACCGATAACACAATTTTCACCGATAGTAACACCCGAAAAAATAATAGAGTTAGGAAGTATTTCAGTGCCTTTTCCAACTATTACATTTTCTTCAATTACAACACTCTGGTGATAAGGAATTTCCACACCGTTTGCCTCGTGAAATTTAATGTTCTTCCGGTTCTGAATATCTTTTTCTGTCATAGGATTACCTCAATTTCCTTCAACTTATAATTTTATCATAAAATATACCAATTTTCAACAGTAAAATACCCTTGTTTTTACTATAAAAACCTTGAAAACAAAGGTAAGAAATGGTATAATGATAAATTAGTAAATTATGTTTAATTTCGAGAAGAAAGGGGCGAAGACTTATGAGCAGAAAAAAATGGCTTACTGCACATATTGATAAAGAATTGGCTGCTCAGGTAGCTGAAAACCATAGTCTTGACCCTTTTACTGCCCTTATATTAGTATCCCGTGGAATTACAGAATATGAGGATATTGAAGAATTTTTTGATAACGATTTCAGTTTTTGTGACCCGTATCTTATTGCCGATATGGAAAAAGCTGTTGAAAGAATTGAAAAAGCAATAAACGAAAAAGAAAAAATCTGTGTTTTCGGTGACTATGATGCAGATGGTGTTACTGCAACTGCACTTATGTATTCATATCTTTCATCTCGACAAGCAGACGTAATGTACTATATTCCTGACAGAATCAGTGAAGGTTACGGAATGAATTGCGATGCAATTACAATTCTTCACAAAAAAGGCGTTAAGCTTATTGTAACAGTTGACAATGGAATTTCAGCCATTGAGGAGATAAAATATGCTAACTCTCTTGGCATTGAAACTGTTGTTACCGACCATCATCAGGTTGGAGAAGTGTTGCCTGATGCAGTTGCAGTAATTGACCCACACAGAGAAGATTGTAACCTTAATTTTAAGGATTGGGCCGGTGTTGGTGTTGCCTTCAAGGTTGTTTGTGCACTCCAGAAAGGTGACTATTCAGATATTCTCAATAAATATGCTGACATTATTGCAGTAGGAACTATTGCCGATGTGGTCGATTTGAAAGACGAAAACAGAGCAATTGTAAAATATGGTGTTGCAAAAATTAACGCAAACCCTTGCAGCGGTATAAATGCGCTTCGTCAGATTGCAGGGGTCAGTGAGAAAAAACTCAATGCAGTAGGTGTTACTTATTCATTAGCACCACGAATTAATGCAGCAGGCAGAATTGAATCTGCCGAGACTGCACTTAAGCTTTTACTCAGTGAGGATTTGATAACTGCTTTACAGATTGGTGAACAGGTGGATTTGTGTAACCGTCAGCGACACGAATATGAGAATGAAATTATGGAGTCTGCTGTCAAGCATATTGAAAGCAACGAGCAATTAAAATATGCACGAGTGATAGTTGTCTGTGGTGAAGGCTGGCATCACGGTGTAATCGGAATTGTTGCAGCAAGAATTACTGAAAAATACGGAAAACCAACCGTAGTAATTACTTTTGACGGTGATGAGGGAACAGGTTCGGCAAGAAGTATTAATGGCTTTTCAGTTTATGATGCGATTAAATCATGTGAGGATGTGCTTACTCATTTTGGTGGTCATACTTTGGCTGCAGGACTTGGAATAAAGCGTGAAAACGTCAGCAAATTCTTTGTTCGTATAAATGAATTTGCAAGCACATTGTCTGATACAGTACCGACATTACTGCTTGATTGCAAATTAAATCCTGCATACATTGATGCTTCGCTTGTGGAATCGCTTGAAACTCTTGAGCCTTTTGGTGCAGGTAATCCTCAACCTGTTTTCGGTATTTTTGGTGTAACTCTTGAAAGCATAAGAGCTGTTGGTGAGGGCAAGCATTTAAGACTTTCATTTGTAAAAGGAAATACACAATTTGTGGCTATGAAATTTTCTACCACATTGGCTGAATTTCAGTTTTGTGAGGGTGATATGGTTGACCTTGCAGTGCGGCTTGACAAAAATGAATTCAGAGGTGAAGTGAAAGCCTCTGTTCAGGTAAGAGATATGCGTTTTTCAGGAATTGATGACGAAACCTTCTTTAAGTCACAGCTCCTTTATGAAAAATATAAAAGAGGGGAAAAGCTTACACCTCACGAAGCAAGGTTTTTAACACCGACAAGAGAGTTTTTGTTAGGTGTGTTCGGACTTCTGAAGCAATACAAACAATGGCAATATGATATTGAAACTCTTACAGTAAGAGCAAAATGTCCTATTGAGAGATATTGCACAATGAGAGTTGCTCTCGACGTGCTTCTTGAAATGAGACTCATAAAATATGAAAATGAGCATATTATTTTTGATGGTGACGGAAAAAAAGCAGACTTGTCACAGTCGGAAATTCTTAATAGCTTAAATAAAATGCAAGGTGGTGAACAGTAATGGCTGAAAATGTAAATGTTAATGTTGATGTGCAGCAACTTTATAATAATCTTCGTAACAGAATAAAGGCAATTCACAACGAAAATGAGTTGGCAATTATAGATAAAGCCTTTAACCTTGCAAACGAATATCACGGTGAGCAGAAGCGAAAATCAGGTGAACCTTATATTATTCATCCAATTGCTGTTTGCGATATTCTCGTGGATTTAGGTATGGACTATCAGTCCCTTGTGGCGGCACTTCTTCACGATGTTGTCGAGGATACTCCATACACAATTGAACAGCTTACAGCCGACTTTGGTGAAGAGGTTGCACTTCTTGTTGACGGTGTTACAAAGCTTGGTAGGGTTCAGCTTAATTCGAGTGAAAACAAAGAGGAACAGCAGGCAGAAAATATCCGTAAAATGCTTCTTGCAATGTCAAAGGATATTCGTGTTATTATTGTTAAGCTTGCTGACCGTGTGCATAATATGAGAACACTTCAGTTTATGTCACCACAGAAACAGCGTGATAAGGCACTTGAAACACTCGAGATTTTTGCTCCTATTTCTCATCGTCTTGGTATCCGTTCCGTTAAAGAAGAGCTTGAGGACAGAGCAATCCGATTCCTTGATAACGTTGCTTATGAGGGAATTGAGGAAAATCTTAAAAAAACAAACGATTCAGGAAAGGATTTCCTTGAAAGCATAAAAAGCAAAATTGCTGATAGAGTTCATCAGAGCGTTCCTACTGCACAAATCAGCGGTCGAATTAAGTCTGTTCACGGAATTTACCGTAAAATGTATATGCAGGGCAAACAATTTGACGAGATTTACGATATTTATGCAGTACGTATTATTGTTGACAGCGTAATTGACTGTTATAACTGTCTTGGTATTATCCACGATATGTATAATCCTTTGCCCGGTCGATTCAAGGATTATATCTCAACACCAAAGCCTAATATGTATCAGTCACTTCATACAACAGTTCTCGGTAAAGAGGGTATTCCTTTTGAAGTGCAAATCAGAACATGGGAAATGCACCGTACTGCTGAATTCGGTATCGCAGCCCATTGGAAATACAAGCTTGGTGTTTCAGGCGGAAAGCAGAGCTTTGACCAACGTCTTCAGTGGATTCGTGAAATGCTTGAAACACAGCAGGAATCGGGAGATGCACGGGAACTTGTTTCCACAATTAAAACTGACCTTATTACTGATGAGGTATTCGTTTATACACCAAAAGGTGACGTTATTAATGTTCCTGTGGGCTCAACTGTAATTGACTTTGCTTATGCAATTCACTCTGCAGTTGGTAATAAGATGACAGGCGCAAAGGTTGACGGACGAATTGTTCCTATTGATTATGTTATTAAGACAGGTGAAATTGTTGAAATTCTCACTTCCTCACAGCAGGGCAAGGGTCCGAGCCGTGACTGGCTTAACATTGTTAAAACGAGTCAGGCAAAGAGTAAAATCCGTTCCTGGTTTAAAAAGGAAAAACGAGAAGAAAATATTATTGAGGGTAAGGCTGAAATTGAACGTGAGTTCAGACGCAATTATATCCGTTTGTCTGATGAAGATTATCAGAAATTTATCAAACGACTTGCTGAACGTCAGCGAATGGATAATATTGATGACTTCTATGCTGCAATCGGTTATGGCGGACTTTCAATTATCCGTATGATGCCTTATATCAAGGAAGAATATCAGAAAAATTACGATAAGAGTCGTCAGGAAATTAAAGTTGTTCCTGTTAAGGATAATAGTAAAAAGAATAAAGACGGTGTTACTGTTGAGGGGATTGATAACTGTCTTATTAAGTTCTCACAATGCTGTAATCCGCTTCCAGGGGACAATATTATCGGCTTTATTACCCGTGGTCACGGTGTTTCAATCCATAAGCGTGATTGTACAAATGTACCTAAAGAGCTTGCGAATTGTGCAGAACCTGCGAGATGGGTAAATGCATATTGGAATCAGAATGTCCGAGAGGATTATAAAGCAACGCTTCAGCTTACTTGTCTGTCCCGTGTGGGACTTATGGCAGATGTTGCTATGCAGGTTGCAAATATGCGAGTTAATATTACAAGTATCAGCACTCACGATATGAAAGACGGTAGAGCAATCGTTGAACTTACTGTCAATGTCAGCGGTCTTGATCATCTTAAAAATCTTATTACAAGAATTGAAAAAATAGACGGAATTTTATCTGTGGAGCGTTAATTATGAAAGCAGTTATTCAAAGAGTATCGAGAGCAAGTGTAACTGTAGATGGTGAACTTGTTTCAAAAATAGATAAGGGTTATTTAATTCTCCTTGGTGTTATGGATGACGATACCGAGGATGATGCCGAAGTCCTTGCACGAAAGACATCAACACTTCGTGTGTTTGAGGATGAAGAGGGCAAAATGAACCTTGATATACAGAATGTGGATGGTGAAATCCTTGCTGTTTCGCAGTTTACTTTGTGTGCTGATTTGAAAAAAGGCAACAGACCGTCTTTTTGCCATTCTGCTCATCCTGACAGAGCAAATGAGTTGTATGAATATTTCTGTGATAAACTTGTTGAGAATGGCGTAAAAAATGTAAAAAAAGGTGTTTTCGGTGCTGATATGAAGGTTGAACTTCTTAACGACGGCCCCGTAACAATTCTTTATGATTCAGAAATTTGGAGAAAGAAGTAAAAGATATGATTACAGTAGAAAAGCATTTAGCAGTTATGGATGACGGCTTTGAAATCAACAACTATATAGTTACAGATGTTGAAACAGGTGAGGTAGCTGTTGTTGACCCATCATTACCTGAAGAAAAATTATTAGAAAAGCTTAGTGGCAAAAATGTTAAGTATATTCTCTTGACTCATGGCCATTTTGACCATACATGTGGTGCAAAAATGGTTAAGGAGAATACAGGTGCAAAAATTGTTATTCACAAGGATGACGAGATTATGCTACACGAAACTGATAAGAATGAATTTGATGTTAATTGTCAGGGTTATCCGTTTCCTGAAGTGGATGCCGACATTCTTACAGAAGACGGAACTGAGCTTATGCTTGGCAACACTAAAATTACCGTTATGCACACGCCCGGACATTCTATGGGTGGTGTCTGCTATCTTTTCAAGGAAGATTTAGTAATGTTCTCAGGTGACACACTTTTTAGACTTTGTGCAGGCAGAGCTGACCTTTACGGTGGCAATGGCCGTCAGGAGCTTCGTTCACTTGCTGCAATCGGTGAACTGGAGGGCAACTACAAGGTTTATCCGGGCCATGAGGCTGACACAACTCTTGATTTTGAGCGTGAAAACAACCGTTATATGAGAACTCGTTTCAGAAGAAAATGATTAAATTACTTGTAATTAACCATAAATTTCATTACGAGATGGAAAAGCTCGTGAGAATATTTATGCCTGACATTAAAATTCAGGTTGTATATGAGAATTGTGATGATTTTAATATCTATACATCTGTTACTGATGAAATCAAGGTAATAATAAATTTTGAAGGTTTTAATAAAGCTCTTACTGCACCTTTTTGTGACGATAATGAAATGCAGATGGGAAGAATGGTATATTCGCTTATGGGTGAATATACGGGATTTTATCCTAAATGGGGCGTATTAACAGGTGTAAGACCATCAAAACTCCTTATAAACACAGAAAAACAACTTGGAAGAGAAAAGACAGAAGAATATTTTAAAAATGATTTGCTTGTAACAGAGGAAAAATTTCAAATTGCAAGGGAAGTTGCCGATTGGGAAGAAAAGATTATAAGTACAAGTAAACCTAATTCTTTCAGCCTTTATGTTTCAATTCCTTTCTGTCCGTCACGATGCAGTTATTGCTCATTTGTATCACATTCCGTTGAAAATGATAAGGCAAAGAATTTATTGCCTCAATATGTTGAGTTACTTTCAAGAGAGCTTGAAAGCACAGGAAAAATCGCAAAAAATATTGGTGTTTCTCTTGAAAGCATATATATCGGTGGCGGTACACCCACAACACTTTCAGCAGAACAACTCCGGATTGTTTTAAAATCAATTGAAGATAATTTTGACTTAAAAACTTGTCGTGAATTTACGGTTGAAGCAGGCAGACCTGACACAATTACAGAAGAAAAGCTTCTTGTTCTTAAAAACAGTCCTGTTGACAGAATCAGTATAAATCCACAGACTTTCAATAATTCCGTTCTTGAAGCAGTTGGCAGACGCCATACTGCGGAGGATACAGTAAAAATCTTTGAGCTTGCAAGAAAAATCGGTTTTAATAATATCAATATGGATTTGATTGCGGGGCTTCCAACAGATACTGTGGATGGATTTAAGTTTTCACTTGATACTGCAATAGGTCTTGACCCTGAAAACATTACTGTTCATACTCTTGCTGTGAAAAGAGCATCGGGTATCGGGCAGAGTTCGCCGAAGATTGCTGTTCAGAATGCAAATACAGCATCACAGATGCTTTCTTATACTTACGAGAAACTGTACAAAAATTATCACCCGTACTATATGTATCGTCAGTCCAAATCTGCAGGAAGTCTTGAGAATGTAGGCTGGGCAAAGGATAATACAGAGTGCATTTACAACATCTTTATGATGGAAGAATGTCATACAATTCTTTCCTGTGGTGGCGGTGCTGTTACAAAACTCAAAGCACCGAATGGTGATGAAATCGAGCGTATTTTCAATTTCAAGTATCCGTTCGAATATATTTCAGGGTTTGATGAACTGCTTGAACGAAAGAAAAGAATAACTGAATTTTATGATACATACTTATAATTGAATAAATTGAGAGGTATTGTAAATGGCAAACTTAAACAATAAACTTGAATATATCAATGAAAAAGCAAGTTCCGATTCCAAAGAGTTTATTTTGGAATGCGAAAAAGAGTATCAGAGTATCATTGACAAAATAGTTAAAAGAATTATTGAAGAGGACGGCAGAGAAATCATAATGCTTGCAGGACCATCTTCAGCGGGCAAAACAACAACTGCTAAAAGATTAAAAGAGGGACTGTTTGAAAAGGGTGTAACAACTTATGTTTTAAGCCTTGATGACTTTTATCTCAATCGTGATGATATACCTTATCTTCCTGACGGTACTCAGGATTATGAAACAGTTTATGCTCTTGATTTGGAGCGTCTTGAAAATGACCTTAACTCACTTCTTCGTGGTGAAACTGTAAAAACTCCTGTTTTTGATTTCACAACAGGCAGACGTAGTGATACGGAATTTAATACGATAACATTGGGTCAGGAAGATGTTGTAATTATTGAGGGACTTCATGCTCTTAATCCTGTAATTACCGAAAAGGTACACGGTAAACTTTTAAAGGTTTATATAAATGTGTCTTCAAGAATTTATGATGAAAATGGTGAAATTGTTTTAAATAAAAGAAATTTCCGTTTTCTTCGCAGAATGATACGTGATTATAAATTCCGTGCAAGCTCGGTTGATAACACATATAAACTGTGGAAAAATGTTACTGCAGGTGAGGATAAGTATCTTTTTCCATATCGTGACAATGCAGATATCAAGGGGAATACAATTCACTTGTATGAGCCTTGTGTAATAAAAAATCAGGCATTACCACTGCTTCGTGACAGTGAGGTTTCACCTGAATTTCGTGAGGATGCAGAAAAGCTTTGTGCATCTCTTGAAAAGTTTTTTAGTATTGATGAAAACGAAGTCCCATGCGACTCATTACTTCGTGAATTTTTAGGTTAAATGCAAAAGGTGTGGTGAAATTGGCAGAAAACAAAAGAAAAAGTCAAAGCCTTTTAAATGGTGCTCTTGTATTGAGCATTGCAACCATTATTATAAAGGTAATAGGTGTAATTTATAAAATTCCGCTTTCAAATATGATTGGTACTGTGGGCAGAGGCTTGTTTGACTCAGCATATAGCCTTTATGTACCTGTTTATACAGTTGCAATGGCAGGACTTCCAGTTGCAATCTCAAATATGGTGTCAAAGGCAATGGCATTAGGCCGTTATCGTGATGTTAAGGTAATCCATAAGGTTGCAAAGCGACTTTTCCTTATAGTTGGTATAGTGGGTACTCTTGCAATGTTTATCCTTGCGTATCCTTATGCCTTGTCAGCAAAAAATATGGATATTATTCCGGCAGTCCTTGTGATTACACCATCAATTTTCTTCTGCTGTGTAATGTCAAGTTATCGTGGATATTATAACGGACTTCGCAATATGACTCCGACTGCAATTTCACAGGTGCTTGAAGCAGGTGGCAAGCTTGTTTTTGGCCTTGTGTGTGCAAAATGGGCAATCAGCTACGGTTTATCACGATTTGAGGCAGGACAGACGGTTTTCGGACAGACTGTTGCAACCGAAGCTGAAGCATTAAGTGCAATTTATCCTTATGCCGCAGCAGGTGCTACTGCAGGTGTAACTCTCGGTACTGTAATCGGTGTTATCTATCTTATGATTCTTCATAAGATTAAAGGTGACAGAATTACAAAGGCAGAGCTTGTTTCTGCACCAAAACCTGAAAGCTCAGCTGTGATTGCAAAGAAAATGTTCAATTTTGCAATTCCGGTAGCCCTCAGTTCACTTGTATTCAGCATTACAAATCTCATTGATGCTATTACTGTTCAGAACAGACTTGAAACAGTTGTTCTTAACAATATGGATTTAATCAGGGAAATGTATTCAACTCAGCTTGTTGGTGTTCTCGATGCTGACGTTAAGAATTTCCTTTATGGTGCATATTCCTTGTCACTCGACTTCAGAAACTTAATTCCGTCAATTACAATGACTTTGGGTATCAGCGCGATTCCTGCACTTTCAGCAGCCTGGGCTGTTAAGAATAAAAAGGCAATTAAAGTTTCGGTAGAATCTGTAATGCGTGTTACAATGCTTGTTGCAATGCCTTGCGGTATCGGTATGGGTGTTCTGGCACAGCCGATTCTTGCAGCATTTTATGGCAGTGGTGAGGCTGCAAGTGGTGTATCTATTGCAGCTCCCGTACTTACAGTTTATGGTTTCACAATTTTCCTGATTGCATTGTCACAGCCAATGACAAATATGCTTCAGGCTCTTGATAAAACAAAAATTCCACTTATTTCGATGAGTGTCGGTGCGCTTGTAAAATTTGTTTCAAACCTTATTTTTGTTTCAATTCCAAGTCTTAATGTTAATGGTGCCGTAATCGGTACGGTAAGCTGTTATGCAGTAATCACAATAATTAACCTTTTTGCGATTCTCAAAACAACAAGAATAAGAATTAATTTCATTTCGGTTTTCGTAAAGCCTATTATATGTGGTGTACTTTGTGGCGTTGGTGCATACACATCATACGGACTTTGTAACAGATTTATCCCTGAATTCTCATTAAAAGACATTTTCTGTCTCGGAATTTCTATCTGTTTTGGTGGAATTATTTATGTAATTTCTATGCTTTTAGTCAAAGGAATAGCAAAAGATGATGTAATTATGCTTCCAAAGGGAGAAAAAATTGCAAAAATACTTGCAAAATTTGGTTTTATAGAGTAGAATAAGAAGGTAAGCAAAATGATTGATAATTTTCAGTTTAAAGAAAAATACAATGTATCTGACTTAATAGATATCGTTGAAATTCTTCGTTCGCCCGAGGGTTGCCCTTGGGACAGGGAGCAGGACCACAAGTCAATCCGTCGTGATTTCCTTGAAGAAACCTATGAGGTTATTGAGGCAATTAATAAGGATGATAAGGACTTGCTTTTGGAAGAGCTTGGTGATGTTTTGCTGCAGGTTGTTTTTCATACTCAGATTGAGCGTGAAAAAGGCACGTTTGAATTGTCAGATGTTGCTGACGGAATCTGCAAAAAAATGATTGAGCGCCATCCTCACGTTTTTGGTGATGTTAATGCCGAAACAAGTGAACAGGTGCTTGAAAATTGGGATGTCATCAAAAAGCGTACAAAACAGCAAAAGAGTCAGACAGAATCTATGCTTTCAATACCTCGTGAATTTCCGGCATTAATGCGTGCTGATAAGGTTCAGAAAAAGGCTTCTAAAGTTGGCTTCGATTGGGACAGTGCTGACGGTGCTTTCCGGAAAGTAAGTGAAGAACTTGAAGAACTAAAAGAAGCTTATGCAGAGGGAAATCAGGAGCATATCCATGAGGAATTAGGTGACCTTCTTTTCTCAGTTGTCAATGTTTCAAGATTTGTGAAGGTTGACAGCGAAGAAGCTCTTACAAATTCTACGGACAAGTTCATTGACCGTTTCAGTAAGGTTGAGAAAATGGCTGATGAACAGGGAATGGATATGAAAAATACAGACTTGGACACATTGGACAAGTTGTGGGATTTGGCTAAAAAGGATTAAAAGCCTTTTTAAAATAACAAAGACTAAAATTTTTGGAGGAATACACAATGAATAAGACAGAACTCGTAGCAGCAGTTGCTGCAAAAGCAGGCATTTCAAAGAAGGACGCTGACGCAGCAGTAGCAGCAGTTTTCGCATCAGTTACAGACGCTCTTGCAAACGGTGATAAGGTTCAGCTTATCGGCTTCGGTACATTTGAAGTTAGAGAACGTTCAGAAAAGACAGCTCGTAACCCAAGAACAGGTGAAACAATGACAGTTCCTGCAACAAAGGTTCCTGCATTCAAAGCAGGTGCAGCACTCAAAGCAGCTGTTAAATAATTTAACTTTTGTTAAAAATGGGGTCGCCAAAAAGCGACCCTTATTTTTTGATAATAACTCTTTACGGAGTTTATTTCATATTTGACAAAGGCAAATATTTCATAAACATTGGATTATTTTATATTGTGTAACAATATTTCATTATAAAAAGTTTTGATGAAATAGATTCTTTACAGAATTTATGAAATATTCCTTATAGAATATGAAATAGCTTCGCTATGAAATACGCTATGCGTATTATTAAATATTATAATAAGTGAGTAATTATGAGATTAGATAAATTTTTAAAAGTTTCAAGAATAATTAAAAGAAGAACTGTTGCCAATGAGGTCTGTGATGCAGGTCACGTAAGCGTTGGTGGCAGAGTTGTCAAGGCATCTTATGATGTCAAAGAGGGCGACATTCTCGAAATCCAGTTCGGTGAAAAAATAACAAAATATCAGGTTTTAACGGTTACTGAACACGCTACAAAACAATCTGCAAGTGAAATGTATAAAGAAATAAAGTAGTTTATTTTGTTTTTTTTAAACAATAGAAATCGTAGCGGCGATTCACGAATCGCCCGAATTAGTTTTCTTGCAGTGTTGGCGGGCAATTCGTGAATTGCCCCTACAGCATCTTAATTTACCCAACACTTACCACTTGACCTGTTATATGTATTTAGGGTATACTTATTTTATAGACTAAATATCAGAGGAAAATAAATGATTTATAAAAAGATATACGTTTTAATGACACGGTATCCGGGATATGATGCGAAATTCCTTGCTTGGTACACTCGTTTTCCTTATACTCATACATCAGTGGGCTTTGAAGACGATATGGATACTTTTTATACTTTTGTCAGCAAGGGATTTTTTGTGGAGAGTATAAGAAAATACGAAAAGCCTGACAGACCATCATTCCCTTGTGCATTATACGAAATTTCAGTTCCCGAAAAGACATACAACAATGTAAAAGCGTTGGTAATGACCTATAAAGCGAGAAAAGAGCAGTTAAAGTATTCAACGCTTGGACTTGTGTGCTGTTTTCTCAAAATTCCATTAAAAAGAAAAAATAAGTATTTCTGTTCACAGTTTGTGGCAGAGGTCTTGCAAAAAAGTAAGGTTTTGCGACTTAAAAAGAAAAGCACCTTGTATTTCCCGAAGGATATATCAAAGCACAAAGAATTAAAGCTTATATTCATAGGCAATCATTTAAGTTTTGTGGAAAAATTCGTAAAAAAATCAAATAAGAATGACTAAAGGACACCTCATACTGAAGTGTCCTTTTAATTTTGCACTTTGCGTTTTGCATTTTGCACTTTATTTAGTTCCTGTTGAGCCGAAGCCACCTGCACCTCGGTCAGTTTCGTCAAGGTCTTGTACTTCAACAATTTCAGGTAATTCAACAGGCTTTATTACCATTTGTGCAATTCTTTCATAAGGCTCTATTGTGTATTCAGGGTCAGTCTGCTTGATTACACCTACACAGATTTCACCACGATAATCGCTGTCGATAACACCTACAGAATTAAGAAGTCCTATTCCATGCTTGATAGCAAGTCCGCTTCTTGAGTGGATAAATGCTGCATAATGTGGGTCATCAAGACCGATTGCAATTCCTGTCGGAATAACTGCTGTATCACCCTTTTTAAGTGTGATTGATTCATCAATACAAGCATATAAATCAAGACCTGCACTACCAACGGTAGCTCTTGTTGGGATTTTTGCATTTTCTCTGACTTTTTTAATCTTTAAAATATCCATTATTCAACACCTCTGTATAAAAGTCCTCGGGTAAATTCGCCACGGGGCTTTTCTTCATTATAATATGCATTCATCACATCATTGACTTCTTGTTTTGTTTCTGTTGTAAAGTTGAAAAAGAAAATATCGCAATCCGGAATTTCGTGAAGTCTGTCAGCCATATAGATTGGCCGTGAATTGAGAATTTCACTATATCCAAAATGACACCTCACAGGAAAATTAATTCCCATTCTGTCAGTAATTTCACTCTGTCGTTTACACTCTGCACAAGTTTTTCCGTTTTTTACAGGACAATTACGAGTGAGCATAAGTGGAATTTTACCGTAAGCAGTAATACCTTTTTCCACAGGTGCAGATAACTTTTTAAAATTCTCAACAGTACATTCGTTGGAAACGATAATCTCACTTATTCTCAAAGTTTTTGCAGTATCCATTGAAAGAGAATTGAAAACATTTAGTGATGGTGATGCAACAATTTTCTTTTTGCATTTTTTGGCAACTGCAACAGCATCAAGAGTATGACAAAGACAAGTAGTGGCTGAAGAATTCATAAGCATTTTCTCTGCCTTTTCGCTATTACCAAACATTCCGTGAGGAAGCTCAACACCATAACAGTTATCTTTAATGATTTTGTCATCTGTACCGAGTGGTACAAAAATTAAATCTGCATCAATTTTTTCAGGAATCTGCTCTGTATTATCAAATCTGCAGTAGTATTTTCTCTGATTTTCTGATTTGATATTTGTAGGAATTGGTGGTGGATAAAGTTTTCTTTCAGCTTGTCCACACATTAAATTTTCAAGGGACTCTAACGCACTTCTACGCATTGAATTAAGTGCAGAAACAGGAAGCGAATAATCAACATCACCGCTGATTTCAATACTTTCAACTGTAAACTGTGTTCCGCCACATTTCATGAGTGCATCGTGTATTCTCTCAACTGAAATCGGTCTGTTAATGGGTGTTTCACAGAGCATTCCACTATTGACAGTTACAGATTTTCCGTTACAGGTTGCAGAAAGAGTTGCTTTTTCACCAATTTTACCGTGGAATGTAAAATCAACATTAAATCTTGCCTGTTCTTTTTCATAAACGGAAGCATACTTTGATAAAAGCTCTTTTGTAGCAGACTGAACATTTTCCTTTTCTCGATAGCCGAACATATCACGACCGAGCATATTTTCATAATATCCGTCAGTAAATCCTGAACGGGAGAATAAATCGGACAAGTCTTTTCTTACAAGAGATGTGTATGTATCATTTATTGACTTTTTACAAGCAGAAACAACAGCACTTACATATTCAGGTCGTTTCATTCTGCCTTCAATTTTAAATGAGCAGATACCCATTTCAGAAAGCTCGGGAATATGTTCAATAAGGGATAAATCTTTAAGACTTAAATCGTGTCCTGTACCTTTTGTCACCTTGAACGGTAAACGACAAGGCTGTGCACAAAGACCACGGTTTCCGCTTCGTGAACCGAGAACGGCACTCATAAGACATTGACCTGAAACACACATACAAAGTGCACCGTGAATAAATACTTCAAGGTCAATAGGGGAGTGCTCGCAAAGGTATTTAATTTCATCATAACTTAATTCTCGTGGCAAAACTGCTCTTGTAAATCCGAGATTTTTAAGCTCATAAAGTCCCTCAAGAGTACCGACACTCATTTGCGTTGAAGCATGCATTTCTATATCAGGACAAACTGTCTTTACAATTTTAGCAACACCTAAATCCTGAACGATGACCGCATCTGCGCCAATACTACAGATGTGTTTAACTGCTTCAACCGCATCCTTGATTTCCGAATCCTTAATAAGGGTGTTAAGAGTAATATGTACCTTAACACCCCTACTGTGACAGTATTCAATTGCTTGTTTTGCTTCTTCATCCGAAAAATTCTGTGCATTTCTGCGAGCATTAAAATTACCTAAACCAAAATAAACCGCATCAGCACCCGAAAGTACAGCAGCCTTTAAGGTTTCAGAACTTCCCACAGGAGCAAGTATTTCTGTCTTATTCATCTTTATTAGCCTTTGCAAAAAGATTTATCTGGTCTTCTTTGAATTTTGATTCAGTTTTAAGTCTTTCAAGTTCACGCTTATAGTAATCTCTGTCTGATTTGGCCTTTGAAGCATCTTCAAGGTATCCTTTCATCTGGCTTTTCAATGAGTCAACCTCATCAAGAGTCTTTGAAAGAGCATCAGCCATTTCAAGAGCCACAAGAACAGTAGCCTGATTTACAGAAATGCGAAGACCACTATCAAGAAGGTCAGAAAGTCGCTGGTCAATTTTTCTTCCAAGCTCCTCAGTATATTCAACACTTTCATCAGTGTTGATATAGTAGCTAACGCCACGGATAGTAAGTTTAACTTTATTATTCATTCACTTTTACACCCCGATACAATAAAATTGCATACTTTTTTACTATTGTATCACATAATATCAATCTTTTCAAGATTTAAAAAGTGAGTTAAAAACATTCTCCTTTTGTTGTGTTTTACATTGTTTCGGCAGTTCCATATCAACAAGTATTATATCGTCACCAATGACCTTTATGTCATTCCAGCATATTTTAATATCATCACATCTGCCCATAAGACCAAACATTTTCCCTTTTCCATAGATAATTAACGAAATAATATTCCCTGAACAGGTATCAAACTCCACATCACAAACAGCACCTAATCTGCAACCGTCCTTTAAGTTGATTACTTCCTTTTCACGCATATCAGTTACAAAACAGTTCACAAAACCACCTCATAAAAAGTAACCACTGATTAAATCTTAATCGCAATTCTCAGTGGCTATTTCTCCGTCATAAATGCCCAAAATACTCGTTAATACACAAAGTATTGCCTGCGTTTTTTTACATTTCTGACAAAAAAGTATCTCGCTAATAATCGCAATCCGATTTTATCAGCGGTTACATAATATAATATGCAGTTGGAACATAACATTTTCAAAATTCCTTGATTTTCTTTATTGCACCTTTTTCAAGTCGGCTGACCTGTGCCTGACTAATGCCTACTTCCTTTGCTACTTCCATCTGTGTTTTACCCTGCATAAATCGAAGATTCAAAATCTGCTTTTCACGATTACTTAATTCATTTATAGCGTCCTTTACAGCAATTTCAAAAAGCCAGTCTTCGTCACTTTCCGAGCTTCCAACCTGGTCCATAACGTAAATCGTGTCACCGCCATCAGAATATACAGGCTCATAAAGTGAAATCGGGTCAACAATTGCTTCCATTGCAATAATCACATTAACAGGCTCCGTTTCCATTTCTTTTGCGATTTCTTCAATTGTAGCATCACGACCAAGTGTATTCTGTATTCTTTCTTTAATCTGCATAGCGTGATAAGCAGTATCCCTTAACGAACGGCTTACCCTTATCGTGTTGTAATCTCTCAAATATCGCCTTATTTCACCGATAATCATCGGCACAGCATAGGTTGAAAATCGTACATCGTGGGAGGTGTCGAAGTTGTCGATTGCTTTGATAAGACCGATACAACCAACCTGAAAAAGGTCGTCAGGATTTTCACCACGATTTGAAAAGCGTTGCACAACGGATAACACAAGACGAAGATTTCCCTCAATTAGTTTTTGTCTAGCTTTTTTGTCATCGCTTTCCTTGATTTTCTTAAGTAATTCTACCTTTTCAGCCTCTTTTAAAACCTTGATTTTTGATGTGTCAACGCCACAAATTTCAACTCTGCTGTACTGCACAATAATCTTCCTTTACTTATGATATGTACAAAAGAGCAAAGATAATTTTCATTTATATTATAGTCAGAAAAGATAGCTTTTATAAAAGAAATCGAATGAAATTATGCTGTTATAAAAACTAGGGTTATTTGTTTAAATATTTTCATAAAAAGGGTAGAGTGTATGCTGTTAGGATATAGATTTCACTGGTTTGAAGTAATAGAATTATTTATTAATTAATTATTTATTGAGGAGAATAGGTATAAAAAATCATTATTTAAAAACTTGTTGCAGTGTCACTTGCATTTGCAACACTCACTTTTGCAGGATGTCAGAAAGACGAGCCTGTAAACAACGACGAAAATCCGTCAGAAAGCATTTTACAGAATGTTGACGAAAGCACATCTAAGGATGAGGAAAGCACTGACAAGGAAGAAACAGAATCAACAAAAGAAGAATCGTCAAAAAAACCTGCTGATGATAAGACCAATAAGCAGGAAGTTACAGAGACGAAGAAGTTCGCAAACGATAAAAAGGTTATCGACTTAAAGACCGTAAAGCTTAGTCAATACGGAATCTCTTCAGATAATGAAATCAGCAAGGCTTATCCTATTTCATTGGAAAATGTGTATGTTGTTCGTGATTATCAGGATGAATATAGCGCAAGAACTTATATTTTTGTTACAACAACAGATAAGGTTTTGATGATAGAATCAGAGGAATGTCCAAAGGAAGTAACTCTTAACGACTCTTACGAAATATACTTTGCCAACTTCTATGATTCAAATTACGACATTTATCAAGCACAGTAAAAAACAACCAACATTTAATCAATATTAATTTAAACTTGTCATTCTAAGCGTAAGTGAAGAGTCTCATATAAATAAAATCAGATAACAGCAGGGTGTAAAGACTCTGCTGTTATTTTGTGACAAATTACAATTAATATAAATCGAATAAAAATCATCAAATCCCTTTGATTTCGTTGACAATCAATGAGATTTTGTTGTAAAATTGTTGTGTATAATTTTGTAAAAAATGGAGCGTAAATCTATGAATATGAAAGAGCTTTTTGAATATTGGTGTACTTTTGATGAGGACACAAAAAATGAACTTCTCAGTCTTAATGACGAAAAGGAAATTGAAGACAGATTTTATAAGGAATTGGAATTCGGCACAGGTGGGCTTCGTGGCATTATGGGTGCAGGTCCTAACCGAATGAACAGATATACAATCGCAAAGGCTACAAAAGGCTATGCAGATTATCTTAAAAGTCGTTTCAATGGTGAAATCAGCGTTGCAATCGCTTATGATTCACGAAATAATTCACAGTATTTCTCACAGGTTGCTGCAGGTGTACTTTCAGCAAACGGAATTAAGGTTTATATTTATGACACATTAATGCCGACACCTGTTTTGTCATTTACTGCAAAGCATTTAGGCTGTAACGGTGGTATTGTCCTTACTGCAAGTCACAATCCAAAGGAATACAACGGATACAAAATCTATGATGAAAAAGGTTGTCAGTTAGTGCCACAGTTTGCAAGTCAGGTTATTGAATTTGTTAATGCTGTTACAGATTTGAAATCCGTTCAGGTTGACGATTTTGAAGAAGCAGTTAAAAACGGAAAAATCACAGTAATCGGTGAAGAAGTTCTTGATGCATTCCTCAAGGAAGTTAAAAAACAGTCAATTTATGAGGAAAAATCTGACCTTAAAATCGTTTATACCGCACTTCACGGAACAGGCAATATTCCTGTAAGAAAAGTACTTAAAGGAATGAATGTTTCAATAGTCAAGAGTCAGGAATTGCCTGACGGTAATTTCAGTACAGTCCGTTCACCAAATCCTGAAGAAAAAGATGCTTTGACACTCGGTATAGAGCAAGCAAAACTTGAAAATGCAGATTTGGTATTGGGTACTGACCCTGACTGTGACCGTGTCGGTACTGCTGTACTTCACAACGGTGAATACGTCCTCGTTACAGGTAATCAGATTGGTGCATTACTTGTTGACTTTGTACTTTCACATAGAAAAGAACAGTTAAACGAAAAATCAACTCTTGTAAAAACTATTGTTACAAGTGAAGTCGGTGCAGATATTGCAAGAAGCTATGGTTTGCAGGTCGTTGATACACTCACAGGCTTTAAGTATATAGGTGACCAGATTGGCAAGTACGAAGTAAGTGGTGACAAGGAATTTGTAATCGGTTATGAGGAATCCTACGGTTATCTCGTTGGTACTCACGCAAGAGATAAGGATGCTGTTGTTTCTTCAATGCTCATCTGTCAGATGGCAGCATATCACAAAAACAATGGCAGAACACTTATTGATGCTCTTAACGAAATCTATGCGAAATTCGGTTTTTATCTTGATGCACTTGACACTTTTGTGCTTAAAGGTAAAGACGGTGCAGAAAAAATTCAGAGCATTATGACAAATATGCGTGAAAACGGTCAGTCACTTTTCGATAATATAAAGAGTGTTCTCGACTATTCAAAAGGAATCGACGATTTACCAAAGGAAAATGTGCTTAAATACACATTCACGGATGGTAGCTGGATGGCAGTAAGACCATCAGGTACGGAGCCAAAGCTTAAGGTTTATTACTCAATGTGTGGCGAAACAAGAGAAATTGCAACAGAAAATCTTGAAAAAGTCCGTGCAATTCTCAAAAAAGAAATTGAGGGATAAAAATGAAGAATTATATCAATACAGTTATAAAGCCCAAACTTCAGGGTGACGGTGGCGAAATCGACTTTGTGTCTTATGAAAACGGAAACCTTACTGTGCTTTTACAGGGTGAATGTTCAAAATGCCTTATAGTTGACCGTTGTCTTCGTTGGATTGAAAGCGAAGTTATGCGTGATATGGGCGAAAGTGTAAATGTTATTGCACAGAAGAAAAAACCCTTTTTCTGGGACAAATAAGGCAACTATTATCAAACACCACACATCATAATTACAGAAATTTAGCGACTTTTCACTTTTTCACCCTTGACTTGCGTCAGCAAGCCTGCGGTCTCAAAAGCAAAAATTCATCCAAATTTCAAGTAATTCTGACTAAAGGTTTTGATACGTTAATAATAAAATAGAAAAGGCAATTAGTTCAAAACTGTATGGTGTTTGACAATACTTGCCTTTAAGGAGGCTCGTTATGGCTCATATAAAAGTAGTAAGACGGAGTATGCGTCCTGAAGAATGGACAGATTTACGCTTCGGCTGGCTTAAAAGATACATATATGAAGAAAAGTATGAAATAGAGAACTTAAAAGTCCGTGATGCCCGTCAGGTTGCTGAAATGCAGTACGAGTATTATCCTGAAGGTTGGAGAAACCTTAAAAAAGGTGATATGTACTTTACTCCTGACGGAACTGCGTTTTTCGATGCAGAGGTTGAAATTCCACAGCATCTTCGTGGTAAGGAGCTTTGGTTTTCGCTTAAAACTGCCGCTGAAATTATCGTTAAGGTAAACGGTAAGTATGTTGGTGGTGTTGACCCTAACCGTGACAGAATTCTTTTAAGTCCGTATATTAATTCCGATGTTCTTCATTTTGAAATGGAGGGCTATAACCGTTCAAAGCCTGATGACGAGAGAAACCCTGAGTCACTTTCAGTTCGTGGATGTCGTCAGATTTTTGAGGGTGCTTACCTTGCAACAATAAATCACACAGTTCTCGATTTGGTTTATGACCTTGAACTGCTCCTTGATATTGCAAAAAGCGACCTTTTCAATGAGGATTATCGCAATTTCCTTAATCGTGAAATCAACAATGCACTTAATCTTATTGACTTTGACGATTTGAAAACAGAGGATGTTGCAAGTGCAAAGAAATATGTTGATGATGTGATTTATGCAAATGACGATTACAAGGGTAACGGTGATGTGGCACTTATTGCCCATTCGCACCTTGATATTGCATATTACTGGAGAAGAATTCATTCAGTACAGAAAAATCTCCGTACAATTCTTATTCAGTTGCGACTTATGGACAGATACCCTGACTTTAAATACACTCATACTCAAGCCTACACTTATGAAATGCTTGAAAAGTATTATCCCGATGTATTTGAGGAATTAAAAGAGAAGATTGCAAAAGGTCAGTTTGAGCCTGTCGGTGCTATGTATGTTGAGCCTGACTGTAATATCCCTTGTGCTGAAAGTCTTATCCGTCAGTTTATGTACGGTCAGCATTATTTCCGTGAAAAGTTCGGAAAGACAGTTAAAAACTGTTGGTTGCCTGATGTTTTCGGTAACAGCTGGATTTTACCGCAGATTATTAAAAAGAGTGGTGTTGACTATTTTGTATCGAATAAAATGTCAACTTGGAACGACACAAACCGTTTTCCGCATAACAACTTTATCTGGAAAGGTATTGACGGTAGTGAGGTTTATGCTTGTGTTCCGCCAACTCACTTTATAACCTGGAATATGCCGTCACAGATTCAGGAAAACTGGGAAGCATATCAGGACAAAAATCAAGGCGGACAGACTATGTCTATGTTTGGTTACGGTGACGGTGGCAGTGGCTGTACTGAAGAAATGATTGAGGTTATGCATCGTTTCAACAAACTTTCAATTATGCCAAAAACAGAACATATCAGTGGTCAGGAATTCCTTGAAAAGAACCTTAAGGATAATAAAAATCTCGCAAAATGGGACGGTGAGCTTTATCTTGAAATGCACCGTGGTACATTCACCACAAAGTCAAAGATGAAGAGATATAACCGTCAGCTTGAATATAAACTCCGTGAAGCAGAAATTATCTCAACTCTCCGTCACCTTAAGGGTGCAGAATACCCTTATGAAGAAATTCGTGATATTTATAAAAAACTTCTTATAAATCAGTTCCACGATATTCTTCCTGGTAGTCATATTACACCTGTTTATCGTGATGCAATGGCTGATTATGAAGAAATTGAACAGAGAGTAAACAAGATTATCGGCACAGGTGAACAGTATTTCAATTCACTTAATTTTCCTCGTACACATCTTACATTCGTAGAAAATGAAAATGGTGACAGCACTCGTTACGGTAAAAAAGGTAATTGGGTAATTCCAAATCTTCCTCCACTTTCCTGTGGCGATGTTAAAGCGGAAAAATATGATGATGAATGGCTTTCAATCGGTGAAAAAGTCGTTACTCCGTTTTATGAAATTGAATTCAATACAGACGGTAGTATAGAGAGTCTTTATGACAGAAAACTTCAGCGTGAATGGGTTAATGGTGAGTTCAATAAGCTAAAGCTCTATAAGGACAATCCGGGTGTTTATGATGCTTGGGACATTTTGCCTAATTACAAGGACAGAGAAGTTGAAGTGAAAATTCTTTCACCACTCAAAACTGTTGAAAAGAATTCAGAAGTTGTGTCTTTTGCTTGTACTCTCGGAACTGAAAAGAGCACTTGGAAACGAATTATCCGTGTATTCCGTCAATCTCGTGGCATTGAGGTTGAAAATATCGTTGACTGGAATGAAAAACACGTTCTTGCAAAGGCACAGTTCGATTGTAATGTGCTGACCCGTAAAGCAGTTTGCGACACAAGTGCAGGTTTTGTAGAACGAGAAACTCACAGAAATACAACCTGGCAACAGGCTCGTTTTGAGGTTTGTCATCATAAATGGGTTGATATGGCAGAAACTGACGGTGGTATTGCTCTTATCAATGATTCAAAATACGGTGTAGGACTGCTTGAAAACTCAATGAGTCTTTCACTTCTCCGTGCAACTATCCGACCTGATGTTACAAGTGATTTGGGACACCACCAATTCAGTTATATGATTTATCCTCACGGTGATGATTTCGTGAAAGCAGAAATCAATAATATTGCTTTTGAATACAACATTCCTCTCGGAAAAGCAGATTTGACCTGCGAAAACTCATTCGGTGAACTCTATATGCAGACAATGAAAATGAGTGAAAAAGGTCACATGATTGTTGTCCGCCTTTCAGAACAAAACGGTCGTCGAGGCAAAATCCGTCTTGGTGGTAAGGTTAAGCTTCTCAACTTCCTTGAAGATGTAATAGAAGAAACCGACACTATCGAATATAAGCCGTTTGAGATAATAACAATCGGCATCAACGCTTAATTAAATTTGATTCTTTTTCCGTTATGCTTCCTTATCCTCAACTCGCGGTATAACATATACAGCTTCGTTTCGACAAGATTACCTAACGAAAAAATAATTCAAATTTGTTATAAGGATTCGTTTTTGTAATATCTCATATTAGGGCGGGGTGCGGGATACCGCTGCAAAGCAGAAGCACCGACCGAGCCGGCAGGAGAGAACCGTCAGTCCCTAAAAAAACCAATCGGTTATATTATAAAATTGCAACGCGGTTTCGACATTTTTCACTTATCCCGACAAACTCCAATTTGAATATCAAACAGTAATATGAAAACTGGATTATAACCATTGAGAAAACAGCAAAAAAGTACGGAATTCACAGGAGATAGGGAGTTTATAATCTTTTTATTCAACAGTTACACTTTTTGCAAGGTTTCTTGGTTTATCAACATCAAGACCTTTCCTGACTGTTGTATGGTAAGCAAGGAGCTGTAACGGAACAACTGAAACGGATGGAGAAAGAATTTTTATTGTGTAAGGAAGATAAATTACTTTATCGGCAGTTTTTTCAATATCCTTCATATTCTCATTGGTAATTGCAATAATATAAGCACCTCGCGAATGGACTTCCTCTATATTTGAAATCATCTTTCCGTAAAGATTTTTATCCGTTGTAAGAGCGATTACAACTGTACCTTCTTCAATAAGTGAAATTGTGCCGTGCTTTAATTCACCTGCACCATATCCCTCGCAGTGTATATATGATATTTCTTTAAGCTTCAATGCACCTTCAAGACAAAGAGGGTAGTCAATTCCACGACCAATGAAGAAAATGTGTTCCTTTGCGGAAATATGCTCGGCTAATTCTTTTGTAATCTCATTACATTCAAGAGATTCTTCAATTTTTTCAGGTAAAAGTTGAATGCTTTGAATGATTTCTTTTGCTTTTTCATCTGATAATAGTCTTTTATTTTTAGCTAAAAATACTGAAAGAACATAAACAACTGCAAGCTGAGAGGACAGAGCTTTAGTTGTTGCAACTGCAATTTCAGCGCCTGCATTTGTGTAGATTACTGCATCACTTTCTCGGGAGATTGTGCTATATGGTACGTTGACAATTGACAGAGTGAAAGCACCTTTTTCCTTTGCCTTTCGTAAAGACGCAAGCGTGTCAGCAGTTTCACCTGATTGACTAATGAAGATACAAAGGTCATTTTTTGTGATTACAGGATTCCTGTACCTGAATTCACTTGCAATATCAACCATAACCGGAATATCTGCCATATCTTCAATAATGTATTTTGCTGTCATCCCAACGTGATATGCACTGCCACAGGCGACAATATAAATTCTGTTAAGCTTTTCTATAAATTTTTCAGGAAATCGGAACGGCAATATGATTTCGCTATCTTTAATGAGTGGTGAAACGGTATTTTTTACAGCCATTGGTTGTTCAAAAATTTCCTTTGCTAAAAATGAGTCATATCCGTCCTTTTCGGCATAGTCAGTGTTTAAATTAATTGTGTTTATTGTGATTTCCTTTTCGTTACCATTTTTGTCATAAATATTGATTTCATTTTTGCTCAACTCGATAAACTCATTGTCGTTTACAATGTAACAATCCTTTGTGTACGGCAAAATTGCAGGAATATCAGAAGCAAGGTAGTTTTCATTTTTACCGATACCAACAATCAAAGGGCTATCTTTTTTCATAGCAAAAATCTTATCATCAAAGCCTTTGACAAGCATTGCAACTGCATAAGAGCCTTTTAGTTTTTCTGCAGTTTTAACAAGAGTTTTTATTGCATCACCATCGAAAAGACTTTCAAAAAGCCCTGCAATAACCTCTGTATCAGTCTGGGATTTAAAAACATAACCTTTATTTGTAAGGTCATTTTTAATTTCCATAAAATTCTCAATAATTCCGTTATGGACAAGTGTTACAATTCCGTTCATTGATTTGTGTGGATGAGCGTTTGTTTTGTCGGGGATTCCGTGTGTAGCCCATCTTGTGTGACCTATTCCGATATGGCTTTTCGGATTAATCTCGTCAACTGATTTTTGAAGTTTATCAATTCTGCCTTTTTCCTTGATTACAATAACATCATCACTTAAAACTGCAATTCCCGATGAGTCATATCCACGATATTCAAGACGACGCAAACCTTCAATAAGTATATCAGTTGCCTGATTTTCACCTGCAAAGCCCATAATTCCGCACATAAACAATTCTCCTTGTGTCAATAATAATGAAAAAGGAGGCAGTGAAAATGGAAATAACCTGCTTAAAGCTCAGTGCAAAAAGAAAAATGCTCAAAAACAATTTCAGATTTTTCATTGTTGGTGCACTACCTTTTTTCACTATTAGTTTACTCATAATTTTGAATTATTATTTCATTAAGAATATAAAAATAATAGATTTAAGGCTTACGGAATTTTTGTCACCTTATGCCGGAGCAGTTCGTCTGTCATTGATTATATTTCTTATTATATTTTCTTTTTGCTTATGGAAAGGTATAAGCTTTTGTTCACAGAAATACTTTTTTCAAAGAGCAAGAGGAAAAAGAACTTCATTTTTTGAATGTATAAAAAGTCTTTCATTTTCGCAATATAATTCATTTTTAGGTGTGACAATAATAAAAGCGTTGTTGTCATTAGGCGTTGGTGCCTTGTATTATTTGCCTTGCATTGCGGTTTCGACGTTGCTGATATACAGTTACAAGTATGAGTCTTATGGATTTAATGTGAATTTAACGCTTTTTGTTTCAGCAACAATTCTCTTTGCAATAGGTTCTGTATTCCTTTTTGTCACCTTGAAGCGATATTCATTTTCAACATACATTTTGCTTACAGAAAAGGAACGGAATCCGTTGAAGGTTATTGCAAGAAGCATTGAAATAATGGAAAATCACAGTATGCAATATTCTTTTTATTGTCTTTCATTTGTTGGTTGGATTTTGTCCTGCATTTTTATAGTTCCTGTGATTTATACAGTTCCGTATATTATTTTAAGTAAATGGAATTACATTAAATTCATAGAAAAGAAAAGTCAGAAACCAATAGAAAACGAAAAACCGATTATTTTCTATATACAGAAGAGAAAAGAAGTGTAAAAACCAATCCGCTCCCTCCTTGAGGGAAGAAAAAGGCACCTTTCTTTCGAAAAGTGCCATAATTTTTATGTACTGATTGAATTAAAGGATAACACCCATTGTACCGGGTTTGCAGAGCGCAGCATTTGACTCATCTGTGTCAATGTGCATTGCAAGTGCAAAGTTTGGATTAACACGAACAACAACATCACCGAATGTGAGTGTTCTGTCGTCTGAAGAAACCTTAACTTCAACAACCTGCTTGTCGCTGAGTCCGTACTTTTCAGCATCATCAGGAGTCATGTGGATATGTCTTTTAGCAACGATAACGCCGTTTTCGATTTCGATTTCACCCTTAGGTCCAACGATTTTACAACCGGGAGTACCTGCGATGTCACCTGATTCTCTTACAACAGCTTGAACACCGATTGAACGAGCATCAGAAGCAGAAATTTCAACCTGAGTAGCAGGTCTTACAGGACCAAGGATTGAAACACCCGGGAACTGACCTTTAGGACCGATAACTGCGATTCTTTCTTCACAAGCATACTGACCGGGCTGTGATAAGTCCTTTTTCTTTGTAAGCTCGTAGCCTTCACCGAAAAGGATTTCAAGGTGTTCCTTTGAAATGTGAGCGTGTCTTGCACTTGTTTCAACTAAAACTGTCTTTTCCATATATCATTCTTCTTTCTAAAAAATATTACAAATTTTGCTACTAATATAATATTACTTTTTAATCCGTTTGTAAAGTGTAAATATGTATAGATTTTACAGCAGTTCATCAAAGGATTTTATGTAATAATCAGCAATACCTCGAATTTCTTCTTCATCTTTGGCTGAACTTTTGTCATAAACACCACAGGTGATAAAGTTTGCCTTTTTCGCACTGCGTATTCCCTCAATAATATCCTCAAAAACAATACATTCAAAAGGCTTTACACCTATTCTTTCACTTGCAAGCAAATAGATGTCAGGCTCAGTTTTGCCGATGTTGATTTCGCTTACATAAGCAGAATCTGTGAAAAATTTAAAAATGCCGTGATTTTTTAAGTTCTGTTCACACACAACCTTTTCACTTGCAGTTGCAAATGCCATTTTAACACCACTATCGTAAAGCGTTTTAAGATAATCAAAAACACCCGATTTTAAATCAACATTTGAAAGATAAGCTTCGGCACAAAGCTGAAGCCACTCATCAACAATCTGTTCAGCACTTTCTTTCAGATTGTATTTTTCCTTTGTGTAAACTGCAGCAGCAGGTAAGTGCATATTTTTAATTACATCAACATAACCGGAGTCAAGTGGCAGATTTCTTCTTTTGAAAAATTCCACATCAACATCGTGCCAGATATGCATTGAGTCAAGGAGTGTGCCGTCAAGGTCAAAAATTGCACCCTTAAAGTTTTTAATATCCATTTTATTCACCGAATACATATTTTTTTATCGCTTTTGCAACACCGCCGTTATCATTGGTGTCAGTAATATATTTTGCTGTATTTTTTGCAAATTCGTTTCCGTTTGCCATAGCAAATGAATAGTCAGCGTACTCTAACATTGGGCAGTCATTTTCACCGTCACCAAAGCACATAATGTTTTCTTTGTCTATTCCTAAAGATTCTGCAAGTCCCTTGACAGCAAAGCCTTTTGTAGCATTTATATCTGTCATTTCAAGGTTGCCGTTTTTACCTGCTGTAATAGGGAATGAAGATGCAAAGGCAACATCTGAGATTTTACTTTCAATTTCAATACGTTGCTTTGCTGTGAGAGTTAAAATATTAAGCTTTTCAATACCATTTCCGTCAATAAGATGGTTGAGGTCAGGGACTTCTTTTATGAAATTGCTTAAAAGCTTGTAAATATGAGGTGCAACATGCTTTTCGTCAAACATTGAATAACTTTCCTTATTCATAAAGCAATCGCCATTATAATAGATTTCATAAATAAGATTATAATCCTTTAAAATGTTGAAAATTTCAACTGACTTTTCATTACTTAAAAGAGTCTTGCAGACAATTTCACCTGTTTTAAGGCCATAAGTAACTGCACCGTTTGAAGTGATAAGATAATCTAAAAGCGGTAACTGTTCCATAAGATAGTCAGTTAATATCTTTGTTCTGCCACTTGCAACAGCAACCTTTATGCCCATTTCGTGGGCTTTTTTAAATGCTTCAATATTTTCTTTTGGAATTGTCACGTGGTTACTGTTTAAAAAAGTACCGTCAAGGTCTGTTACGATAAGTTTTATTGACATTTTTTGCACCATCCGTATTTACATTGTTTTAATTTATGATAAAATATTTTAAAAACTGTTTTGGAGTTTTATATGAAAGATAAGTTAAAATATCTCTATGTGGTTGCTGCCGGTTGCCTTTGGGGAATAATAAGTCTGTTTTTAAAACCACTTCTGAATATGGGCTTTACTCATGAACAGACGGTGACGTTGCGTTGCCTTATTGCAGCAGTTATTCTTGGAATAATAATGGTTATAAAGGATAAAAACCTTTTTAAAATAAAAATTCGTGATTTATGGTGTTTTCTTGGTACAGGACTGTTAAGTCTTTTGTTTTTCAGCCTTTCGTATTTCCATTCAATGACATATAACGGAGTCTGTATTGCCGTAATTCTTCTTTACACATCACCTGTGTTTGTAATGCTTTTTTCACTTGTGCTTTTCAAAGAGAAAATCACAGGTAAAAAGATAATCGCTTTAATTCTTACGATGGCAGGCTGCGTCCTTGTAAGTGGTATTTCAGGTGGTCAGTCAATTGGTGTCAAAGGAATTGTTTTGGGATTGTGTTCAGGAGTAGGCTATGCACTTTACAGTATTTTCAGCCGATATGCCTTGCAGAAAAACTATGACAGTATGACAATTTCATTTTACACATTCCTTTTCTGTGGAGTCGGTTGTATGCCGTTTTCCGATGCAGGAGATATGGTTTTAAAATTATCTCCGCAATCAGGTGTATATGCTCTTGGTTTGGGCTTTGTATGTACAGTTTTAGCATATCTATTTTACACAAAAGGTCTTCAGTATGTGGAAAACTCAAAGGCTTCAATAATCGTTGCTGTTGAGCCTGTTATAGCATCCGTAATCGGTGTCCTTGTCTATCACGAGGAAATAACACTTCTTAAATTGTCAGGTATTATCCTTGTGCTTTCTGCACTCGTTATATGCAGTAAAGATTAGTGTCCCAAAAGGAAATGTGAGGATGATGACGAAGATGAATTTTATAGTCACCATTTATTTCATTAATCTGATTAACAAGTGAGAAAATGTCTTCGCTTCTGTGGTATCCCGCCATACATAGTTTTGGTTTATATTGCTGTAAGGACTTAACTGCCCCTTGCAGCATTTCTTTTTCAGCACCTTCAACATCAATGTTAAGATATGTAAATTTTCCGTATTTTGCACAAAGTTCATCAACAGTAACAGATGGAACTGTTTCTCCCGTATCCTTTGCAGAGCCGCCACGACCTTTGTTTCCGTCGAAGAAAAGCACTTTTGCTTCATTCCATACTGCATTGTTAAGAGTTGTGCAATTTGGGAGATTTTCACAGTAGATTTGCAGTTTCTTAAAAGTCTTTTTATCAGGTTCAACTGCTACGATTTTCTCGTATTTGTTTGCATAATGGAGAAATTCCTTTATTGTGTCACCACGATATGCTCCAAGGTCGAGAAAGCTTTCATTTTCACCTAAATTAAGTATTTCAAAGGCCTCGTCTTTTGTGCTTTCACAGTCAAAGCAGTAATTCAAATCACCTGTAATCTGAAAACGGATAATACTCTCAAAAACTTCCTTTGATTTTTTGTCAAAAAGTAATGCATACGCTTTTTCAATTTCTTCAATATGCGTTTTCAAAAAATCTTTGTTGAAAATATTGTCACCGAAAACGGGTACAGAAGGCATAATTACCTTGTGACGAAGTGAAAGGGCTTTTATGTTGTCAATAACCTCTGTCAGCGGACTTGCAAACGCCAAAACAACTATAAAATCTTCAAATTCATTTTGGAGTGCAGAGATTGATTTTACCTCAAAACCTCGAAAAGTGCGTTTCCTTACAAATCCGTCACTTGCACAAACAGCAGAAACGGAAATACCAAGATTCTCAAATTCTTTAAACACTCTGTCAGCACCATTTCCTGTGCCATAAACAGCAATTGGTAGGGGAGTGTCCTTTAAAAATTCCCAGCTTGATTTTTCATTAAGTAAATTTTCAAACATTTCTCCACCGCCTTAATACACAGAATAATAGAATGATAACATATTTTGTCATTATTTACAATAAAACTGTTGACGATATTCTTATTTTGCAATAAAATAATTCTATTAAAATTTGGAGAGCAATTATGAAAAAAATATTAAGTGCAAGAACAATGTTAATAATATCAATGACCGTTTTCGGCACAATCGGACTTTTTGTGCGAAATATCGATTTGCCGTCAGGTGAAATTGCACTTTATCGAGCAGTTCTGGCAACAATACTCATTGGTGTTTTTCTTATTATTACCAAACAAAAAATTCCATTTTCTAAAATAAAAAAAGAAATGCCACTACTGATTTTGTCAGGTGTGGCAATGGGCTTTAACTGGATATTACTTTTTGAAGCATACAAATACACAACAGTTTCCGTAGCAACATTAAGCTACTATTTTGCTCCTGTAATAGTGACAATTGCCTGTCCAATACTTTTTAAAGAAAAAATGGGTATAAAACAATGGCTCTGTTTTATTATGTCAACTTTGGGAATTGTGCTGATTACAGGAATAGGGGACTTGAGTCAGGGCAGCAGCCATATAAAAGGCATACTTTTTGGACTCGGTGCAGCCACTCTTTACGCAACGGTTATTCTTCTTAATAAGTTTATTAAAAATGTTGACGGAATTCACCGTACATTTCTTCAATTCCTTGCTGCTATAGCCGTTCTTGTTCCTTATGTGCTTTTCACAGACGGAGTAAATATCCATAAATTAGACTCAAAAGGTTGGATATTCTTGCTTATAGTCGGACTTGTCCACACGGGAATTACATATTGCCTTTATTTCTCATCACTTAAAGAGCTTCCGGGACAAAAGGCTGCTATTTTAAGCTACATTGACCCGCTTGTAGCAGTTCTTGTTTCAGTTGTGGTCTTAAAAGAAACAATGACCGTTATGCAAATTATTGGTGGACTTCTCATTTTAGGCTTCACCTTATGGAATGAAATTTCACCTAAAAAAGAAAATTAAAAAATATTACTGATTAAAGGCTTTTCGTTACGAATTAGGTGGTGTAATTCGTCGATTGCTAAATCAGCTTGTTGTTCAAGCCTTTCCATGTTGCCTTGTCTGGCATATACGGGAAGGCTTTTTATTAATTCTTCAAGCTTGTCTGTTTCCTCGTGACGGATAAAGCTTTCAATAGTGTCGTGAACATCCTCCCACATTTTTACTGCATCTTCAGACATCTTAACAGACTTTTCAGTATTTTTATCTTGTGCCACATTACATATATCTGTCAAATGTTTTTCAAGCTTTTTACAATCTTTATCTACAAGATAATTACCTGTAAATGAAATAGCAAATGCTAATGTGATTACACTGATGGCAATTATAATTCTTTTCATTGATTTTCTTTCCTTATAATCGTATGATTTCCTGCTGAGTCAACAGTCATCAACAGAATTTCCTTAACTTGCATTTTTTCATTTTTTATAATTTTATCTAATTTTTCCATATCTGTATCGCAGATATGAAAATCTTTTGAAACAAATTTTCCGTCGATAATCACAGGGCATTTATATCCTTGAGGTTCAGGGTTAAGATTTAAATCCTCACGGGTTACCGTATCGTGTTCAGGCTTTAAAAGTACGCTGATTTGACCGTTCGTTTCCACAATGGCATACTGTACTTGTGAAATATCGAAAATATCCTTTTGACGAAGAGATTCCAGTAAGTCATCAACTGTAAAACGAAGTTCTTTGAGCAGTTTTTGATTTAAAACACCGTCATTGATAATTACCACAGGATTGCCTTGCATAAATGAACGGAATTTAATGCTTTTCATATTGAAAACGGATGTTAAAATCTCAAAACCTACAAGCAAACATATAGGAATAATCGTATTGACAAGAGGTATATCAGTATCCTGAATCGGAATTGAGATTATCTGTGAAATAAGCAGAGTCACAACAAGGTCAGATGGTTGCAATTCGCCAATCTGCCTTTTTCCCATAACACGAACACTTACAATTGCAAAAATGTAAAGAATTACTGTTCTTATTAAAGTTACAAACATAAAATCACCAATTTTATCTTTTGCTGAAAAAGAAGTAATATTCTGTAAATAAAGGCAAAACATAAGAATGGTGATTTTTTATGAGTGAAAATTGGTTAGAGAAAAAAGTCGATGATATAACAGTGCCGATTCAAAAGAATGATGAGAAAAATTATATAGATACAGATTTGCAGAAAAATATTTCATATTTTAAAGCACAATTCGGTGATGCTTTTGATGTGAAATACAGAAAATATAATGCATCAGGTAAAGAAGTTTATTTTATTATGGTTGACGGTATGTGTGATAGCCTACTTGCCACAGAACAGGTGATTTTACCGATTATTGAAGCAGATTTCACCTATGAAATTGGTGACAAACTTATCCATTCTGCCGCTGACAGAGTTTCTGCAAGTATAGATAAATCCATTACAAATGACCTTGATGAGGCTATCCGTGAAGCCATTTACGGAAGTATAATTATGCTGACACAGGACTCTCACTTTGCAGTTATGTTCGGTGTTCAGGGTTTCCCGAAAAGAGCAGTTCTTGAGCCTAACACCGAAATGCAGGAACGAGGCTCACGAGAGGCTTTTGTTGAGAGTTTTAAAGATAATGTGACAATGATTCGTCGTCGAGTACGAAACCCTGTTTTTAAAACTCAGGTTGTGGAAATCGGCACAACATCAAAAACGAGAGCCTGTGTCTGCTATATGTCAGACAGAGTGGATAAGAAAATGCTTGAAAATGTTGTCCAGCGACTTAAAAATGCCACAGTTGATACGGTGCTCGGTTCAGGATATATGCAGAGCTTTCTCGATACAAAGCATCCGTCAATATTCAGCGGTGTTGGTTTTACTGAACGACCTGATGTGCTGACAGCAAAAATCAGCGAAGGCAAAATCTGTATTATCGTTGACGGAACACCGAATGCACTTATTGTTCCTTATCTTTTTATAGAGCATTTTCATTCAATGGATGATTATCTTAAAAGACCATATTATGCAACCTTTATCCGTATTCTTAAAATTGTTTCGTTCTTTTTCAGTGTGTTTTTGCCCGGATTATATGTGGCTGTCTGTACTTTTCATCAGGAAATCATACCCGAAACAATGATTTTCGGCATAACAGGGCAGGAGAGCAGAACTCCTTTACCCGTAATGCTTGAAGCACTTTTAATTCACCTGATATATGAAATTGTCCGTGAAGGCGGACTTCGTATGCCGAAAAGCGTAGGTCACGCCATTTCTATTGTAGGTGCACTTGTAATCGGTGAATCGGCAGTTACAGCAGGAATTCTCTCTGCACCAATGCTTATAGTTGTGGGACTTACTGCAGTAAGCTCATTTGTGGTTTCAACTCTTTATGAACCTGTGGCAATACTTCGATTTGCATTTATTATAGTCGGAGGACTTACAGGTTTTTACGGAATAATGCTCTGCTTTGCAGCGGTTCTTATCAACGCTTCTGCAATAAACCCTTATGGTGTTCCTTTTACATCACCTTTGTCACCTACAAAATCAGGTGCATGGCGTGATATGCTGATTCGCAGTGATTGGAAAATAATGGGCAAAAAAAGAATGGTAATTGACAAAATGGAGAAATAGCATGAAGAATCAAGCTATTCCATTTGTATGTCCCTCAAAATTTGCCAAGGCAAAATTTTTAGATGGACTCAATTTCCATTGCACGCCTTGTTCGGCTACAGCAAGGAGAGTGTTCTTTTTTCATTACTATTTGTAGCCGGAAAGGCTAATGGAAATAAATGGAAGCTTCAAAAGGGAAAATCAGTGCATTTCAGTTTTTTGTAATGCTTTTTCTGTCAAGAACACTTACAACTGTCACATATCTGTCATCATATACGGAGGATATAAGGCTTTCTGATATGCTTGTGCAACCAATATTCAGGATAGTAATCGGCACTGCGATTATGTTACCTTTGTATTTTCTTTACAGACGACACAAAGGAAAAAATATCCTTGAAATAGTAAATGACAAATCCAAATTTCTTGGCAAGTTTGTATCTGCAATTTTTGTATTGTATTTTTTCTATTTTACAGTTGTCACAATTGCAAGGCTCGACCTTTTTGCAGGAACAATTGTATTTCCTGAAACAAATGTGGAATATATGCTGATTTTTGCAGTTATTCTCTGTTGCTACGGTGCTTATCTCGGACTTGAAGCCTTAGGAAGAAGTTCGGTAATCTCTGCAGTTCTTGTGGTTCCTGCTCTGATTTTCATAATGCTCACTCTTGTTAAAAAAGTAGATTTGTTGAACTTAACACCGATTTTCTACAACGGAGTAATGCCTGTTGTAAAAGTGGCAGTTGACTCCGTTGGACAGACAGTTGAATACGGAATTATTGCACTTATGATGCCGAGAGTTACGGGAAAATACAGATACGGATATTATATCTGGTTATTGGCACAGGTGTCTTTAATGGCGGTTATGTTCTTTTTTGCGACAACTGTTATGGGGAATTTTGCAACCACTCAGCTTTTTCCTTTTCACACAATGGCTTCTCTTGCAGAGTTTTCAATGTTCACACGACTTGATGCCATTTTTACCGGTGTATGGATTATGTGTGCATTCATTAAAGCAGGTCTGCTCATATATTTACAAGCAGAAATACTCACAACTTATTTCGGTAAATTCAAAAAGGTCCATTACCTTATTGCAATCGGTTTGTTGACAATAACAGCAAACTTAATTATTTCACAACAGGTCAGACGATTTATGGTTATTGACGACAGCACAATAAAGATTATCATAACGGGAATATCAGTTCTTATTATTCCTTTATTTGCTTTGATTTTTTCAAAAAAGGAGGCGGACAAATGCGAAAAGCAGGTATAGTTTTATTGGCGTTTATTTTAGCCTTTTACACCTTTAATTCACAGGAAATCTACAAAAAAGATATACGAAACAGACTTGTAATTCAAGGAATAGGAATTGATATCCTGAAAGACGGAAAATATTCCGTCACAATTCAGGCAATAGACACTAATGCTCAGGCTGCGTCATCTTCTGACAGTGCATCTCAACCACCACTGAAAACATATCAGGTAAACGGTGACACAATTTATACTGCACTAAAAAGTGTTACGGAAACAGAGGGCAAAATACCACTTTATTCACAAAACAGAATTATAATTTTGGGCAAAAGCGTAACAGAAGAAAATATGGCAGAAGTAATTGATTTTTTTGTTCGTGATGTAGAAAACAGTGCATCTGTTTATATTGCTGCTGCCGAAAAAACTGCAAGTGAGATTTTACAGGCAAAAAATGGTGAAGAATATATAAGTGCAAGTAGTATCGAAATGGGAATAAGTTCTTATGAATATGACGCGCGAATTTTTAATATGCAGTTATATGATTTGATTAACAGATATAACTCAAGCACAAAGGACTTTGCAATGCCATTATTGTCGCTAAAGGAAAAAGACGGTGAAAAAAGTGTTGAGATTTCAGGAACAGCACTTTTTAACAGTACAAGATACCGTGAAAAACTCTCAAAAGACCGGACGGTGTTCTTAAACATTCTTTATGACAGAGTGAATAATACTGCATTGTCTTATGATTATGAGGATAATAAAAAAGTTTCCCTTAATATTGTCAGTTCAAAAACCGAGAGAAAAGTGACATTGAAAGACGGTAAACCTGTTTTTAAAATCAAGGTCAAGATGCAGGCAGATATTTCGGAACTCGGCGGTGGAATTTCCTTTGCTATGAAAATGAGCGATATTGAAAAAATAAAATCAGCAGGAGAAACATATATTGAAAATGAAACAAAAAAACTGCTGAATTCACTTTACAATGAATACAACAGCGATTCCGTTGGACTTGCAAGGCTTATATATATTTGCGAACAGGATTTCTTTAAACAAAACGAAAAAAATCTCGACTCCGTTTTGCAAAACAGCAATTACGAAGTCGAGGTTAATATTAAAATCAGAAGAATAGGACACGAGTTTATAACATAAGCTCGCCTGTGTTACTATCAAAGCAAATACGCTTTTTTTCACCATTCTCAAGATATTGGATTTCAATGAGGTCTTTTGTGATAAATTCAGCAGAGATAAGCTCAGGCTGACTGTTATTGAAAATATGTAACAGAACATCCATTTTTTCACGGTTATAGTCACCCACGTTGTCAGATGTGAAAAGGAGACTGCCGAAAATGTGATTTACCGTTGCAGAAATCTTTCTCTGTGTAAAGCCCATTGTCATATTGTTATCGCGAAGCAGGAAAACATCAGGGTCATTTGCAAATGCTCTGCCGTCAAGACCACGACGGAAAATGGTGTTCCATAGAGTTGTTCTTGTGCAGACATCTTCAAGCACCATTTTGGATTTGCTCCACTCAAGACCGATATCAGCACCGATTCTGCAATAATCAACCTTACCGAATGCAGGGTGAAGCGGTACACCACAACCAAGAATAAGCTTATCACCAACACATTCACGGATAAAGTCCATAGCCTCACACATTAATTGTCCTCGGGATTTTCCGTTTCTTGGAATAACAGATGCTGAATAGAGGAAATCAAGCTTTACCATATCATATCCCCAAACATCAAGTACAACATTGAAGAAGTTTCGGATATAATCCCTTACTTCTTCTTTTTCTATATCAAGACCGTAAAATCCGCCCCAGTTAAAACCGCAAAGGAGCTTTTTACCATGTTTGTCGTGGATAAGCCAATCAGGATGCTCTTTTGCAACCTGTGATTTTATCTGTGCAGAAAGAGGAGCTAACCAAAGACCTGCTTTCATACCTTTTTCATGAATTTTATCAGCAATAATTTTCATTCCGTTGGGAAATTTTTCGTGGTTTATGGTGAGCCAATCACCAACTGCCATCTGGTATCCGTCGTCAATCTGGAAAATGTCGATTGTTGAGTCAACCTTTGAAAGTGCTTCAAGGTCATTTACAACAATATCCTCGTTGATATTTGCATAGTAATTATACCATGTTGTGTATCCGTTTGTTCTGCCAACTCTCGGTTTTGGGATGTTCATATCAGCGAAATATTTGTCATAAACTTCTTTTTCATTACCACGATAATTCACAACATCAATAAGTGTGTATTCACCGTCAATAACAACACCCTCAAGGTCACGCTCAAAGATAATTTCTCTGTCAGGCACATTTGCACGGATAATTGTGTAACCGAAACGCTCACTTAATGAACCAAAGAATTCAAAATCCTTTTCGTTGCGGACATAACCGTAAGAAAAACCGTGGAAACAGCCTTTTCTTCGGTCGTACTTGACAAAATCATAATCACCGTAAGCAGATGTCGGCATTACTCGTCTGATTGCTTCCTGCTTGATGTTTAAACGGATAGGTTCATCATCTATGAAATGTTCACGGCATTCTGTCCAGCTCTGGAAGCCGTTAAGGAAAATTCTGTCATTACTGCGGAAATCATAAGGCACAGTCATTTTGAATTTAACGTTTTCCATAGGAACGCAAGGATTAATATCAAGCTTAATATGGCTTTCTGTGGCAATATATTTAATGTTAAAATGCTCTGTTTCAAAAACATTGGTTTTGTAAAGAATTTTATCAACCATATATTCAATATTTATTTTAAAACGTTTCATAACAAAACATCTCCTCTCATCTATATAAATTATAAGTTAATATATCAGAAAAAGCAATACACAAAAGGCTATTATATGATGATTTAGCAACACAAGCTCCGATTTGCGAAAAAAAGAGAAGTCATTTTTTAGGTGACTTCTCAATTTTTTTATTTATTTACCGAATTCCTTTGCTACATCTTTAAGTAATTTGCGAATTTCCAAATGCTGTGGACATGCTTTTTCACAAAGACCACATTCAATACAATCGGATGCTTTGCCTTTTCCTGCTGTGTGAATATCTTTGTAATAGAATTTTGCATTCCAGTCTTTAAATTGCTTTCTGTCATTCATACAAGCAAAAATTTCAGGAATAGGAATGTTTTTAGGGCAACCGTCAACACAGTAACGACAAGCAGTACAAGGGATTAAGTGCTGTGCATTCATAATCTGACAAACCTTATTGACTGCTTCATATTCTTTCTCGTTAAATGGCACGAAATCCTTCATAAAGCTGATATTGTCGTTCATCTGTTCCATATCACTCATGCCTGAAAGCACCATAAAAATACCGTCAAAGCTTGCAGTAAAACGGATTGCGTAACTTGCAGGTGAGCCACCCTTAAGGTCATCGAGTACCTTTTTAGCCTCATCAGGAAGTTTTACAAGACTACCGCCTTTCACGGGCTCCATTACTATCACAGGCTTATCGTGTTTACGACACACCTCATAGCATTTTCTACCCTCAACAGACTCATCATTATAGTCGAGATAATTGAACTGAATCTGTACAAATTCAATTTCAGGATATTCCGTGAGAATCTTGTCAAGCACGTCTGCTTTATCGTGGAAAGAGAGTCCTACGTGACGAATTTTGCCTTCTTTTTTAAGGTCAAATGCAGTTTCATATGCTCTGCATTCCTTATATTTTTCAAAGTTTGTGGCATTTTGTGCGTGCATTAAGTAAAAGTCAAAATACTCAACACCACAATTCTTCAACTGCTTCTCAAAAAGCGGTCTTATCTGACTTTCTTTCTTGAAAAATCCCTCTGATAATTTATCTGCAAGAATATAGCTTTCTCTTGGATGACGGGATGTAAGGCATTTTTTAAGTGTAGCCTCATTTCTCATTTCCATATATCCGTGAGCAGTGTCAAAATAGTTAAAACCTGCTTCTAAAAATGTGTCAACCATCTGTTTTGTCTGTTCGTAGTCGATAAGCGGACCTTTGCGTGGAAGTCGCATACAGCCAAAACCAAAATTCTTTTTTACTTCAGGAAAATAATTATTCATAAGTAACTCCTTATTTTTTAGTACCTGCTACCTGATACATTTTATCGTTTGAAATCATAATATCTACATTGAAATACGGTTCAAGCATTTTCTTAAGTTCTTCACATTCAGGAAGAATATCTGAAACTTTTCCTGCCGATTTCTTATGAACTTCATCAAGCTCCTTTTTACTCATTCCGTGGGCAATGCTGATTATTCCATTTGTCTTTAATGCTTTTGAAAGATTTTCAATAAGTGCATTAGGATTTGGAAAATGCGGAAAAGCATTGTAAATCATAATAACATCAAATTGACGGTCAAATGAAATACTTTCTGCATCATCACAAATAATTTCTGCTTGTGGAAATTTACTTTTTGCTATTTTCACCATTTCAGGGGATAAGTCAACTGCAGTAATACTCTTAACATTTCTTTCAAGATAGTAGGGGAACAGTACACCTGTACCACAAGCAATATCAAGCACATTGATGTTTTCTGTAACTCCACTATTATCAAGAATTGTGTCTATAATTTCTCTGTCGGCAATTGGCTCATTATCCCAATGGGGTGCAAGATTATCAAAAAAGTCCTTAATAATTTCTTTATTCATTTGTTGGGATTCCTTATAATTTTTTATTGCCTTGATTATTTTAGATAAGAATAAAATAATACAGCTAATGCCAAGTATAATTAATATTATTTTTTCTTTTTTTATTCCCCAGAAGATACAATATGCGGAAATGCCAATATGACATAAACTTACAATAAAGAAGATGACTAAAATCATATTGCGAGTTTTGCGTGAAATCTGTTTATCGCTGACCAAATCAGGAAAAATATACATTACTATGTCAGAAACTAAATCGAGAAAAAACATTATTTTTTTACTCCTTCTCAATAGCAGCAACCTTTGTGTTGATTGCTCTTATTCTGTCGTAAATATTGTCGTCAAATTTCTTTTCTCTGTCATAAGTGTAAAGACCATTCTGTTCCTGCTCAATATCATAAAGCTGAGTATAACAGAAGCCGAACATCTTGTAATTCTCAACGATTACATCGGTAAGTCCCACATATCTGTCTGCAAATTCTTCGGGAGTTTTAACATCTTCGCCATATCCCCAGGATTTGATTGACTCATCACTTACCCATTTGATTCCACCGTATTCGCTGATAAATACAGGCTCACCTTTATATTCTTGTCTGCCGTCATTTTCAACGAGCACATGCTGATAAAGATAATCTTCTGTCATAAATCTGTCGTAATTTTTCTTGAAGAATTCAACATCGTAACTATAATCGTGCAAGTCAAAAATATCAGTTTTCACATGGAAGTTACCACTTGTGTCGATGCAAGGACGAGTGCTGTCAACAGCCTTTGTATAATCATAAACTGTTGCAAGTAACGGGTCGTACTGGCGTCTGCCCTTATAGTTCCAAGTTTCATTAAACGGACACCAACCGATAAGTGCAGGGTGGTTAAAGTCACGATTTATTGCTTCTTTCCATTCGTTTAAGAACACATCAACACTCTTTGGGTTTGAGTAATCAAGTCCCCAGTTAGCGTATTCACCCCAAACGATGTAACCCATTTGGTCAGCATAATAAAGGAATTTAGGGTCAAAGACCTTTTGATGAAGTCTTGCACCGTTAAATCCCAAATCCATTGAAAGAGTAATATCCTTGATTAAATCCTCGTCACAAGGTGAAGTGTAAATACCTTTTTTATAAAATCCCTGGTCAAGAACAAGACGCTGGAAAACACTCTTTTCGTTGATTAAGAACTTGTATCCGTCAAGTCGAACATTACGAAGACCAAAATAGGATTTTACTTTATCTTCACCGAATGTGATATCAAGGTCATAGAGGCGACCGTTACCTACTTCCCAAAGGTGAGTTTCGCTGAGTTTAATCTGTAAAACCTCGTTACCGCAAGCATCTTTAAATTCAGTTTTGCCAACACTCTTACCATCATAAAATGCTTCACAGCAAAGGTCCGCTTTGCCTTTAAGGTCAAAGTTTATTGTCACAAGACCATTTTTATGGTCAGGATAAATCTTAAAATTTTTAACGTGATTTTCAGGCACATATTCAATATAAACTGACTGCCATATACCTGTTGTACGGGTGTAGTCACAAGCATGACTCTTTTTCCATTCACTCTGTTTACCACGGATAACGAACGGATTTTTAACATCATCTTCGCAAAGTACAAAAATCTCATTTTCACCGTTAATTGCAAGGTCTGTAATGTCAAATTTGAAAGATGTGTAGCCACCCTTGTGTCTGCCTGCACATTTACCGTTTACAAGAACAGTTGTTAAGTGGTCGGCAGCACCAAAGCATAAAAATACACGATTACCGTCCTTTTTTACATTGACAGTTCTCTTGTACCATACCATATTGATAAAATCCTTATACTGAATACCTGAAAGTTCACTTTCAACACAGAAAGGTACATTGATTTTGTGTGTAAACTGATTGTTATCCCTGATTTCAACTGCTCTTTTTTCATCAGTTGAAAATTTAAACCCTATTTTTGCTTTTTGAAAGCCAAAATCCCATTGTCCGTCAAGGTTTTGAAAATTATCTCTTGCGAACTGCGGATTTGAATGTTTTGCCATTTTAATATTCATAAAAATCACCAAGTTGATAATATCATATTTTTATCTGTTCAGCAACATTTTTTTATGTTATAATGCAGATGGTGATGAATATGTCAAATAAATTAAATTGGGCAATACTCGGTTGCGGAAATATTGCAAATGATTTTGCAAGAGAAATGAATAAAGTGGGCGGAAAAGTTTATTCCGTTGCAAACCGCACCTATGAAAAGGCAGTTGATTTTGCAAAGAAATATAATATAGAGAAAGTTTATGAAATTATTGATGATATTTTCAATGATGAGAATGTGGATATAGTTTATATCGCAACACCTCATAACAAGCATATTGAGTATATTCTCAAGGCACTCCAAAACGGTAAGCATGTGCTTTGTGAAAAAGCAATCACATTAAATTCCGATGAACTCAACAAGGCAGTAAATCTTGCAGATGAGAAAAATCTCATTTTAGCTGAGGCTATGACTATCTATAATATGCCGATTTACATTGAACTTGAAAAGATAATCAACTCAGGAAAGCTTGGTAAATTCAGACTTGCACAAGTGAATTTCGGCAGCTTTAAGGAATACGATATGACAAATCGTTTCTTTAATATGGATTTAGCAGGCGGTGCGTTGCTCGACATTGGTGTCTATGCACTTTCTTGCGTAAGAATGTTTATGACTGAATATCCCGACGATATTCAATCCCAAGCTAAATTTGCTGTGACAGGTGCAGACGAGCAATCAAATATTATCCTTAAAAATTCAAAGGAAGAATTAGCAAGCGTGACACTTTCATTACACGCTAAACAGCCGAAACGAGCAACAATCTGTTATGACAAAGGTTATATAGAAATTTTTGAATATCCGAGAGCAGATACTGCAACGATTACTTATACAGAAGATAATCATACAGAAATAATAAAAGCAGGGGACATAAGCAATGCCCTCTGCTATGAAATCGAAAATATGGAAAATGCAGTTGCAAGCGGTAAAAATACCATGCGACTCGATTACACAATTGATGTAATGAAAATTATGACACAATTGCGAAAAGATTGGAATATGAAATATCCGGAAGAAATATAATAGGCTTCCCCTTGAGGGGCACGGGTGTCCAGTGGACACCTCTGCGAAGCAGAAGTGCTGTCTGAGCCGGCAGGCGAGTAATGAACCTGTCGAGCGTATGCGAGACTGATGAGGTGGAAAACTAATGGTAAGTTGTTTGTAACGGTTGCTGTCGCAACCTACACCTCATCCGTCACCGTAGGTGACACCTTCTCCTCAAGGAGAAGGCAAAATGTTACGCTTTACTTAATTATTACTCCGATACCTTCACCCAATGTACCGCCGTTTTTTATGTAATCAATAGTTGATTTCTGTAATGAACTCTTTTGAGGAAGCTGGTCAGTAAAACCGTAACTGCCGGTTTCCTTTTTATTTTTCATCAAATCATCATTTTTAAGCTTTACACCATAAAGCCATAAATAAGGAGGTTGTGGTTCTTCTTTTTCCACAAGAATTTCATACATTGACTGGAATTTTAAAATATTGCTGTCTGCAGGCATGAAATTCTTATTACCCGGATACAAAAGCCAGCTGAAGCACATAAATTTATTATTTGGAAAATCAGGAAAATATTCCTTGAAAAATTCTTGTGCCATGTCAACAGATTTAACGCAATCCTCATAAATGAGCTTTTCACCACGAGGAATGTGCATATTAAGAATCTTATCACCAAAGTTGAGTTTCACACCATTACGAGTTTTAGCAGGCTTGAAATACCAGATGCATTTCTGATATTGGAGTCTGCCGATTTTAAAAATCGCCATATTCATGTGATGCAAAATCCAATTAAGCTCATAAAGACCATCTTCGTTTGTTCTTGTTTTATGGTCGTCAATCCAGATTTTAATGTCACTCATAGTGTCATAAAAAACTTCGTCGCTAATCTTTTTTTCCTGATATTTGTTATAAACCACAGGTAAAAATGCATAAACCAATGCAAGCTTCATCATTGGCTCTTGCTTGAGTGTTACTTCCCAATGTTTATGGTTACAGAAAAAAAGGAAAAACTGAACTTTTTTCTTGTTTTGCTTTATGAAACTTTCAATTTTATCAGCCAATCTTTCACTATCATAAATTTTTAAAAAAATTTTTCTTGAACTGTTTAAATTAATCATAATTATTCTCCTATAAATTGTTAATAACATTCTATCATAAAATTTAGAAATTTTAAACAGTAATTTTAAAAGAATTTTCGGCAATAATACTATTGCGAGGTGATAAAGATGAATAATAACAACAATAACAACAAAAACAACCCACAGAGCAAAAACAATCAGCAGAACAACAACCAGAAAAACAAGAACAACAATAACCCAAATATGAAGAACGACAACAATCAGAACAACAGATAAAAACGCAAAAATTCAAAATCATGTGATGTGTCATTCTGAGGAGTGTAACGACGACGCGTAGTGGCAGGCTTCCACGCCTGCGATGCTATACAGCAGAGATTCTTCGCTTTGCTCAGAATGACATTAATATCTAAATCAAAAAAGGATGCAGTTTTTTCTGCATCCTAATTTTATTATTTATAATCTTTTCCGATAAGATGTCGCCATGCTGCAACATATTTTGCTGCTGCAGTAGGATTTTTACTCTTTACATAAAGGAAATGCTCCGAGTCAATAAACATAAGTGACTGAACTGATACATTGAGAACGAGTTTCAGCTTGTCAACAGGCATAACGATTGTCTGCTTTGGATTAAGATAAAGCTCAAATCTGTCTTTGTAAAGACGAAGTGTTGCATCGCCTGACAATTCAACTCGTTTTCTCTTAATCATTGTATAGACAATCTGGTCTTTTTCCTCAAAAATCAACTCTTTTTCAGGAGTTTCCAGAACCTTTTGCTTCCAAAGAGGCTTTTGCCATTTATCCCAATCAAGAACATTGTCAAAAACTAAATCCTTCTGTGACGGGTGGAAGAAACCGTCTCTGCCGAACTCAACCTGATAACCGCAATCACAAGTGAGATAATTTCCTTTTGAGTGCATTGTTCCAATCTGTTCACAGTAAGGACATACATAAAGAACTCTTTCAATATGCTCTGCAAGATTTTTACCCTTATAAATTCTTGGTTTCTTTCTCTGCTCCTCAAAAGCATTTACATAAATATCTCTCTTGATTATTTCGTTGACTTCTTCACCTGTCATACGACTTAATTCTTCAGCAGAATATTCACCGACAACCTTGCCACGAATAGGACCTTTACGAAGTCCTGTACCCCAACGAGGAGTATGGAAAAAACCGCCTTTAGTACGATAGGTTATAAGAGAAACACCCAAATCTTTAACGAACTGACCTGTTCGTGGTGAGAAAAAGCCTGTTTCACCATTCGGAGTGATTGTACCTTCAACAAAAATACCTGTCGGAACACCTTCGTCGGCAGCAGCCTTCATATCGTTAAAGAGAACCGATGCAGGATTATCTCTGTCCTTGATAATCCAACCGGACAAATCTTTAAAGAAAAATTTTGCCCAAGGGTTAAGGATTGTATGGTCACCGGCAACAAAGCGGATATACTTTTTCAAGGAACACATAATGTATATAGGGTCAAGACCGTCTGAATGATTACCGATTACAATAAAATTCTTACTCTTTGGTCTGTATCTTTTTACCTTTGCGTGAACTATAAGTAACACAATCCAAAAGAAAAGGACTCTGACAGTGTTCATACAGAATTTATTCATAAGAGTTCTTGCCTTCAAACTGTATCACTTCCTTAAAGATTTTAAACATAATAATATATTTTAAATTAATTTTAATAATATGTCAATAAAAACAGGGGAATATGAACTTTGTGTCTTTTATTTGGTGCATATTATTGCAAATTTATACAAATTAATGTAAAATAATTATTCGGTGATAAAATGACAGGCAGATATTATTCATTAAATGAATATTTAAATAATCAATTCGGTTGCAAGGTGTATAAGCTTTCGCTGGATATTGGTTGCACCTGTCCGAATCGTGACGGTACGCTCGACACTCGTGGTTGCATTTTTTGTCACAATGGTTCATCACATTTTGCAGAAGTCGGCAAAGATATAAATGAACAGCTTGAAAATGCAAAAGCAAAAGTAAAATCCAAAATCAGAACGGAGAAATTTATAGCATATTTTCAAAGCTTCACTAATACTTACGGTGATATTGATTACCTTGAAAAATGTTTTAAAACAGCAATAAACCGTGATGATATTGTGGCTGTTTCAATAGGTACACGACCTGATTGCTTACCTGCTGAAATTCTTGATATGCTTGAAAATCTCAATAAAATAAAGCCTGTGTGGATTGAATTGGGACTGCAGACATCAAATGAAAAATCTGCTGAATATATCCGTCGTTGCTATAAAAATGAGATTTATGAAAATGCTGTAAAAGAATTAAAAAAGCGAAATATTACTGTTATTACTCATATAATTATTGGCTTGCCGGACGAAAGTAAACAAGATATTTTAAACTCTGTTGATTTTGCTGTCAGGTCAGGTACAGACGGTATTAAACTTCAGCTTCTGCATATTCTAAAAGATACAGATTTATATGAGGACTATAAACTTGGCAAAGTAAAGCCATTGAGTATAGAAAATTATATGGACATTCTCTTTGATTGTATTGAGAGAATACCACAAAATATTGTAATTCATCGTATAACGGGTGACGCACCGAAAAAATATCTTGTTGAGCCACTCTGGAGTGGTGACAAGAAAAATGTGCTCAATACAATAAACAGAGAAATGGAAAAAAGAAATATAATTCAAGGGAAGTGCTATATATGAGTTGGGAATTCAGTTTACCTGTAAAAATTTATTTCGGAACCGACAAAATTCAGGAATTGCCAAAAATCATAAATGAATACGGATATAAAAAAGGTGTTCTTGTCTGTTCAAATACTTTGAAGAAAAACGGTGTTGCAGACGAGATTATAGAGAACTGCAACGGTACTATTGTTGCTGTATTTTCAGATATACGACCAAATCCCACAACAGACAATGTAAACGAGTGTGTTAAAGTCCTTCGTGAAAATGATGCTGATTTTGCTGTTGCTCTCGGTGGTGGCTCGCCTATGGACTGCTGTAAGGCTGCTTGTGCAATCGCAAAGGGTAACGACATTATCGAAAGCTATCATACAGGCGGAAAACCAATCAATAAGGATGAGGTTATCCCAATGTTTGCAGTTGCAACAACAAGTGGTACAGGCAGTGAAATCACGAATATTTCCGTTCTTACAGATTTGAGCAAAAATGTGAAATCCACAATGAATGACCCTCTTATGTACCCGAAAGCAGCAATCGTTGACCCAAGACTTACGCTCAGCGTACCGCCAAAGGTTACTGCTTCTACCGGTCTTGATGTATTAAGTCACGCTCTTGAAAGTGTGTGGAGTATTCTTCATCAGCCTATCTGCGAAAGCTGTTCAGTTCACTCAACAAAGCTTGTATTTGAATGGCTTTACAAAGCATATTGTGAGCCTGATAATCTTTTGGCAAGAGAGAAAATGGCAGAGGCTTCAATAGTGGCAGGTGTTGCATTCTCAAACCCAAGAACAGCAGGCAGTCACGCTTGCTCATTTCCGCTTACAAATCTTTACGGTGTGCCTCACGGTGAGGCTTGTGCCATGACACTTGATTTCTTTACAAGATACAATGCAGAGGCTGAAAATGGCAGGCTTAATAAGTTTGCACAGAATTGCGGCTTCAAGGATGCTTATGAAATGGCAGATGCCATTACAGACCTTAAAAAGAAAATGGGAATGGCTTGTACTCTTACTGAAATCGGTGTTAAAACTGATGAAGAAATTGAAACTCTTACGAAAATGAGTATGACACCGCTTATGGAGAGAAATATGATTCCGTTATCTTATGATGACATCAAAAATATGTATATTTCAATAAGAGGATAGTTGTTATGATTATTTCTATGGTTTTTCTTGTGTTAATTTTACTTTTAGTTGCGGTTCTGACAGTAAATACATTAAATGCTTCAAAAAATGCAAGAAAATTAAGTGAATTCAAGCCTTTTTACAATGAAAAAGAAACTGAATATTATGTAAATCGTCTCGGGAAAATGATTCAATGCAAAACTGTTTCAGTAAAGGACAGTTATGATGATACTGAATTTGCAAAGCTTCGTAATGTTATGACTGAATTATTCCCGACGGTACATAAGGTAGCAGAGAAAATGACTTTTTCTGACGACTGCTGGATTTACAAAATCAAAGGTCATGACGAAAACAGAAATATTATGCTTATGTCACATCACGATGTTGTGGATGTAACAGGTGAATGGATGCACGATGGCTTCGGTGGTGAAATTGCTGACGGAAAAATCTGGGGCAGAGGAACAGTTGACACAAAAACTCCGTTATTTGCAGAATTTTCTGCACTGGAAGAGCTTCTTAGCGAAGGCTTTGTACCACCTTGTAATGTGTGGATAGGCTCATCACATAACGAGGAAATCGGCGGTGACGGAATTCCGACAGCACTCAAGTATTTCCAAGAAAACAATATCAATTTTGAGGTTATTCTTGACGAAGGCGGTGCACTTATTGAGCCTCCGCTTGGCGGAATGAAATGTGACAAATGCGGTATGGTTGCAGTTCACGAAAAAGGAAGAATCAGCCTTATCTGTACTGCGAATGCAAACAGCAATCCTGCAAGTCTTACGACAGCTGACAAAATGACACCAATTGAGAGAATGTCAGCATTTATAAATGAAATTACAACAAATGATGTATTTATTCGCAGAATAAATCCTCAGGTAGAAGCGATGTTCAAGCATTTAGGACCATATTGCGGTTTCCCTATGAATATGCTTTTTGCTAATCTCTGGATTTTCGGTGGAATAATCAAAAAGGTAATGCCAAAAATCAATGCACAGGCAGGCGGACTTATAGGTACAACCTGCACATTCAATAACATTGATGGCAGTTCTGCATCTAAAAAATGTACTGCAAAAGCATTTGTCCGTCCTGTGGATGAAAAAGATTTCCATGAAGATTTGAAAAAATTTGAACAAATTGCAGAAAAGTATGATATAATAGTTGAAATGACAGAGGACAGTGAGTATCATGGTCCTGCTGATATGAGTAAACCGCAGTTTGAATATACAATGAATTGTATCGGTGAGGTTTTTCCGCAGTATCCTGCTTCACCGTTTATTCTTCCAGCAGGTACGGATGCACGAACACTGACTGATGTGTGTCCTTGTGTATTGCGATTTGCACCGATTAAGCTTTCTGCACAGCAGTTAGGTTCAGTTCATTCTGAAAACGAAAACATTGACGTTGACTCAGTTGCAAACTGCGTTGCGTTTTATAAACACTATATTAAAAACTATAAATAAGGAGATAAAGATTATGGGACAGTGTTGGATTGACAACAAAACAGTAGTTATCACAGGTGCTTCAGCAGGTATTGGTAAGGGTATTACAGAAAAGCTTATCAAAAAGCATAACTGTAAGGTTATCGGTATTGCAAGAAGTAAGGAAAAGACAGAAAAATTCGTTGAAGAATTAGGAGAATATGCAAAGAATTTCTCATACAAGCTTTTCGACGTTTCTGTAAAAGAAAATTGGTTTGAATTTGCAGAATATCTTAAAGAAAATGATATTCAGCCTGATGTTCTTATTAACAATGCAGGTATCCTTCCAAAGTTCAATAAGACACAGAATTACTCAATCGAAGAAATTGAAAGCGTTATGAACATTAACTTCTATTCAGCAGTTTATTCAATCAACGCATTGTTGCCGATGATTCTTAAATCAAGCACACCAGCAGTTATCAATGTGGCTTCTTCAGCAGCTTTAATGTCACTTGCAGGTACTTCTACATATTCAGCAAGTAAAGGTGCTCTCAAGTCATTTACAGAGTCATTAAGAGAAGAATTAAGAGGCAAGTGCTATGTTACAGTTATCTGCCCTGGCTTTACAAAGACAGATATTTTCCGTAATCAGGAAAACACTGGTAAGGGTGAAAAGATGATTAACGCTATCAGCACAGATTGCGACAGAATGGTTAATATGATTGTAAACGGTATCGAGAATAAGAAAGAACTTATGGTATTCGGCTTCGATGCACAGTTTATGAAGATTTTCGGCAGAATCACTCCTGTAACAGGTGGCAGACTCTTTAGTGCAGTAATGAAAGCATCAAAGCTTCCATTATTCGATAATGTGTTTAAAGACTAAAGTGTCAAGAAAAAACGCAAGTCATTCTGAGGAATGAAATGACGAAGAATCTCTGTTGTTCGATATATTTGTATAAAGAGAGATTCTTCGCTATGCTCAGAATGACACGAAAAAGGAGATTGCAATTATGAAAAAAACTATCTCTATTATTTTAGCAACAATTATGACATTCAGTTGCTGTGTCATTTCTTTTGCAGCAGAGGATGTTGACTACACAATAAACAATCCTTATGAAACAGTTGATTTTAAAAATTGGGACCAGTATAAGGCTGACCTGCATTGCCATACAACTGCATCAGACGGTGATGAGGATATGGATGTAATGATTGAGGAGCATTATACACAAGGATATGATGTCCTGGCTTTAACTGACCACGGAATTGTTTCAAGAGGTTGGACTAAGGTAAACACAAGAAATTATTTTAAAATTGTATCAGCTGTTAAGGAAGGCAGAAAACAGGTTGTAACTCCTTTGACAGAGGAAAGATACAATGAAATCATAAATGGTGTAGGTCGTAATGGCAGAGGAATGGTTGAAGTACCAATGGGTAATGAGCAGAATCCAACATCATTTAACAATGCTCATGTGAACAGCTGGTTTGCAGATTACGGTGACGGAATGCTCGGTGGTACAAGTAATTATGAAGAGGTTGTCAAAAATGTTGAGGCAGCAGGTGGTCTTACTGTAATAAATCATCCCGGTGAATATTCAGGTGCTAAAGAGGAAGAATGTGAGGCTGATGCTTATAACGAAGACGATATCTGGTACAGCTATGTTATAGATAAATTCACAAATATCCTTACAACCTATGATTCTTGTATTGGTATTGATATTAACTCTAAAAAAGACGGAAGAACAAAATACGACAGAAAACTCTGGGATATATTGCTTCAAAAGGTTGTGCCAACAGGTAGAAATGTTTTTGCGATTGCAACAACAGATGCTCATCAGCTTGATAAGGTTGGATGTGCATGGACAGACCTTTGTATGCCTGAAAACAATGCGGAAAACATACAGACCTGTCTTAAAAACGGTGCGTTCTTTGCTGTCAGCAGATATATAGAGAATGCAGAGGAATTGGCACAGTTTTCACTTGAAACAGGAATTGACTGGGGAACAAGCTTCGAACAGGAAAATCGTGATGGCTCAATTCCTGCACCAAAGGTAACAAATGTTGTAGTTGATGAAACAGAGGATAAAATCACACTTTCAGTTGACAATGCACTTACAGTCCACTGGATTGCAGACGGTGAAGTTATTGCAGTTGGCAACACTATTGACCTTGACGAGTATTCAGGCAAAATCGGCTCTTATGTTCGAGCAGAAGCATTTGGTGAAGGTGGAGTTCTTTACACACAGGCTTTCACTCTTAATTACGATGGTGCTCCTGAAACTGAAAAAGCAATTTTCTTCGATTTTGGTAATATTCTCACTGTGGTAAAATATGCACTTATCGAAATCGGTACATCAATCCCGGGCGGAAAATTTGTCTATGAATTCTTAACAAAACAAGTAACTGAATAAATTAATAAAATTATAAATAGTTTTAAATGAACGTCGTTGGCTTATTGCCTTCGACGTTTTTTCATATCATTGAAGTTTAGTTTTTTAATAAATGGTTTTTAACTTTTTTGAGATACTATAATATTATTTATATATTATTTATATATTATTTTTAGATACGGAAATAGGGTATGGTCGATACGGAAATAGGGTATGGTCGATAC
>CALCTT010000086.1 GCA_937906895.1 uncultured Clostridia bacterium
CAGCCGCAATATCATCAACTGATGCATAGTTACCCTGAGCACGTGCTACGATTGATTCTGTAAGAGAAACAACATCTCTGTCACGCAATTCGAAGCCTTCGCTTTCTGCTGCTTCGAGTACGCTTGTAACAGCAATGTCAACAAGGTTATCGCCCTGTCTGATAATCGGACAACGGATACCTCTTGATACAGTACCGACTTTTCTTTCCATATATATCTCTCCAAATATAAAAAATACGAAAGTTAATTTCGATATATCAAAAAATCATTTTTATATATCAAAAATTACACACTATTATATAATATTTTTCCCAATAAAGTCAATGAAAACATACAAAGTATGTGACAAAAAATAGTAGAAGATTGGCAACGATTTTTGTGCAATTTTTTTAAAATGAAAAATTTACAAAAAATTACAAAAAAAGTAATGTACTAAAGGCGAAAAGAATGTCCATTTTCGTTGACATTTTATATGTATGGAGTTATAATTATTTAAATATATCACAATGAGTTATTGTGGGTATTTGTGTGTTGATATGAAATGATTGGGGAATGATTTTGATGTATAAAGTGGTAAAAAGAGTAGTGGATTTTATAATTTCTTTGTGTGCTCTTATTGTCCTTTCACCTGTGATGCTGATAGTTGCAATTATTGTAAAAGCAACATCACCGGGGCCTGCAATTTTTGTGCAACAGCGTGTCGGTAAAAACGGTAAGGTTTACGATATGTATAAATTCCGTTCAATGTGTGTCGGTGCGGAGCAGCAGGAGGGCGGTGTTTTCTGTACAAAGGGTGATGCCCGTGTTACTCCTGTCGGAAAATTCCTTCGTGCAACAAGTATTGATGAGTTACCTCAGCTTGTAAATATCATAAAAGGCGAAATGGCGTTAATCGGTCCTCGACCTGTTCTTACATATTATCCAAAAGAATGGCATGAATATACAAAAGAGGAATTAAAAAGATTTGATGTTCTTCCCGGTGTTACAGGATGGGCAGCAGTTCACGGAAGAAAGACAAATACTGTTGAAGCAAGATTTGCTTATGACAACTATTATGTTGACAACCTTTCAATGTGGTTGGATATAAAGATTTTATTTATGACGGTTAAATCAGTCCTCACAAATGAGGGAAATGAAGACGACGGCTCTGCTGAGGTTGTTACTTCATCTGATATTACTACAAAGAATAATTGATTATAATTTTGTTTGAAAGTAAGTAATAAGGAAGGTAAGAAATGTTTTCGTTTTTAAATTATCTTAAATTAATAGCAACAGTATTGATTACCAATTCTCACTTTGGAAATATATGGCCTGTAAGTGCGTTGGCAATAGGTGGATTATTAGGAAATGTTATTTTCTTATCGGTTTCAGGATTTTTACTTTATAACATCAAGACTAATTTTGCAAAATGGTTTTCAAAACGTTTTTTCAGAGTTTATCCTGCATTACTATTTTTTACATTGTTCACTGTGCTTATCGGAGAGTATCCGTTAAAAAATCTTAATGATGCATTTAAGCTATTTATCTATCCGACGAATTACATTTTTCTTGTCTGGTTGCTTGTTTGTTATTGCATATTTTATTTTGTTGTTTATATAGACCGGAAAACCAGTAATTTTCTGGAAATTATTATTGTAGCTATCTTTTTTTTATGGATTTTAGTTTATTCAATATTTTATGACAAATCTGTTTACAGAGTTGATAATGTCAGCGAACCATTTATTCTTTTTTTGTACATAGAGAGTATGTTGATGGGTGCTTTGTTTAAAAAGCGTTGTACTGATTTCGCCAAATTTAAAATATCAAAGATTTTTTTAGTAATAGTATGTTTGGTTGTATATTTTGCTTCAAAAATTATCTTTTCAAGAGTTGAGATTGTTATACACTTACAAATTGTCAACCAATTTGTAATTCTCTTAACTTTATTTTCAGTTTTCGATTTGTTTATGTCAATGGAGCACATATTCAAAAAAGTACCCGAAAAGCTTAATCTTGTGGTTAAGCATATTTCCAATATTACCTTGCAAATATATATAGTTCAGTTTGTGATTATAAGACACTGTGATAAACTGCCATTCCCAATAAATTTGATTGTAGTCACATTGGCAATTATATCTGTGGCAACATTACTTTATTACATAGAATTTTTAATAAGAAAACTTATAGATTTTTTGCTTACAAAAGCAAGGAAGTGAAAAAATGCAAAAAGTACAAATAAAAAAAACAGATTTAGAAGTTTCCGGTCTTTGTATGGGCGGATGTCCTCTCGGCGGTTACGGCTGGGGCGATGTTTCAAGAAACAAGTTAATAGATGCTGTCCGTACCGCAGTGGAAAAGGGTATTAACTTTTTCGATACTGCTGATACTTACGGTCTTGGTGAAAGTGAAAGAACATTGTCTGAGGCTTTGGGTGACGATTTGTACAAGGCAGTCATTACAACCAAATTTGGTGTAAGAGTTGAAAATGGAAAGACTTTTTATGACAACAGCAGAGAATATATTTTCAAAGCAGTTGAAGGAAGCCTTAAAAGACTTAACAGAGATTATATAGATTTATATCAGGTTCATTACAGAGATGGAAAGACTCCTCTTTCGGATGTGGCTGAAAGTCTTGAAATATTAAAGGAACAAGGAAAAATCAGATATTACGGATTGTCAAATATCCATAAGGAAGATATGGAAGAATTAAAGCAATTCAAGGTTAATCCTTTTGTTTCATTTCAGGATGAATACAGTCTTGCCTGTCGTAAAAATGAAAATGAAATGTTCAATTTCAGAGATAATTTTGATATGACACCATTTACATGGGGCAGTCTTGGACAAGGTATTTTAAGTGGCAAGTACGATAAGAATTGCAAATTTGAAGCTAACGACCGTCGTTCAAGAGATATTTATGTGAATTTCCACGGTGAAAAGCTTCTGAAAAATTTAGAGATTGTTGAAGTCCTTAAGGAAATTGCAGGTGAAACAGGAAAATCAGTTTCTTCAGTTGCAATCCGTTGGATTTTAGATTATTTAAAGGATTCCGTTGTAATCGTCGGTGCAAAGAGTCCTGAACAGGTTATACAGAATGTTGAAGCCTTAAGCTTTCAATTAACGGAAAAACAAATTGAACGATTAGAAAATATTTCCAAGGAGTAAATATAATGAAAAGTGAACAGTTAGCGTGGCTTATTAAGCGTCACGGTATTGAAATGACACATATTTCTCACGGCAGTCATATTGGCTCAATATTGTCTGTTGCAGATGTTGTTGCAGTTCTCTATAACGATGTAGCAAATATTACACCTGAAACTGTAAATGACGAAAACAGAGACAGAATAGTCCTCAGTAAAGGACATGCAGGTGCAGCAATTTATGCAGCATTGGCTGAAAAGGGCTTTTTCCCTGTGGAGGAGCTTAAAACTCACTATGCAGACGGAAGCAGACTTTCAGGTCACGTTTCACATAAGGGTATTCCCGGTGTTGAAATCTCAACAGGCTCATTAGGTCACGGTGCTTGTATGGCTTGCGGAATTGCCCTTAATGCAAAAATCGAAAAGATGCCGTATTTCACTTATGCAATTGTTGGTGACGGTGAATGTGACGAGGGTTCAATCTGGGAAATGGCATTGTTTGCAAATCATTTTAAACTCAATCAATTTGTGGTAATCGTTGACCACAACAAAATGCAGAGTCTTGATTTCTGCGATAACACATTGGCTTTATCACCATTTGCAGAAAAATGGAAAGCATTCGGTTGGAACGTTTTTGATATTGACGGACATAATCACGATGAAATCCGTAACGCATTGAATGAAGCAAAACAGTCTGTGGACAAGCCAACAGTTATTATTGCAAATACAGTAAAGGGCAACGGCATTTCATTTATGGAAAATGATATTCTTTGGCATTACCGTTTCCCGCACGAGGGCGAAGAATATGACGGTGCGTTGAAAGAATTACACGCTGTAATGCCTGAAGGTGTAGTTGACCCTTATACAGAGGAGGTAGCCAAATGAGAGATACATTTGTTAAAACCTTACTTGAAATAGCAAAAAAAGATAAAAATGTTTATATAGTTACAGGTGATTTGGGTTTTGGTGTTTTAAGACCATTCTGGGAAGAATTACCTGACCAGATTATTAATGCAGGCATTGCAGAGCAGAATATGACATCAATTGCAGCAGGACTTGCATTACAGGGAAAGATTGTTTATACATATTCAATCGGCAATTTCCCGACACTTCGATGCATTGAGCAGATTCGTAACGATTGCGCGTATCACGATGCAAATGTCAAGGTAGTATGTGTTGGCGGTGGATTTGTTTATGGCTCACTCGGTATGAGTCACCACGCAACAGAGGATATTGCAATGATGCGTGCGTTACCTAATGTAACAGTTGTTGCTCCAGGTGACTTGGTTGAGGCTGCTTGTGCTACAAAAGCAATCTATGAAACTCCGGGTACTTGTTATTTAAGACTTGGCAGAGGCGGAGAAAAACAGATTCACGATAGTATCGAAAATTTTGAAATCGGTAAGGCAATCAAGATAAAAGACGGAAAAAATGTTGCTCTTTTCTCTACAGGTGCAATTTTTGACGAAGTGGACGAAGCGTGCAAGTCTTTGGAAAAAGAGGGCATTGTTCCTACTGTCTATACATTCCCTACAGTAAAACCTATTGATAAAGATACAATTCTTAATTGTGCATCCAAATACAACACAATTATCACCGTTGAAGAGCATAATTTAAGCGGTGGCTTTGGTTCGGCGGTTGCTGAAGTTCTTGCAGAAGAAAATAATGTTAAAGCAAAACTTGTAAGAATTGCACTTGATGACAGATATTCCTGTATTGTCGGCAGTCAAAAATATTTAAGACAGCAGTATTCAATTGATGCAAAAGCAATAATCCATAAAGTGAAAGAAAACTATTAATAATGAAAAAGATTTTAATTTTAGTAAATGATGTTACAACCATTTTGCAGTTTCGTACAGAACTTGTACTTGCATTGGTTGAAGCAGGTAATAAGGTTCTTGTCAGCGTTCCGAAAAGTGAACGAAATAGTGAAATCGAGGCACTTGGTGCTACCGTTATTGAAACTAATTCATCAAGACACGGTACAAACCCTTTGGAAGATTTTTCCTTGTACCTTAATTACAGAAAACTTATAAAAGAACATAAACCTGATTTTGTTCTTACATATACGGTGAAGCCAAATTCTTACGGCGGTCTTGCTTGTGGACAGCTTAAAGTACCTTATGCAGCAAATGTAACAGGATTAGGCGTTATTGAGAATGAGGGAATTTTGCAAAAACTTATGCTCACACTTTACAAAGTGGGTTGCAGGAAAGCAAAATGTGTCTTCTTCCAGAATAAGTCAAACCTCGAATTCTTCAAAAATAAAAAAGTTGTCGGTGATAATGTAGAGCTTTTGCCCGGCTCAGGTGTGAATATCGAAAAATTCTCTTACCTTGATTATCCGCAAAGTGAAAAGACAAATATCGTTTTCATCGGAAGAGTTATTAAGGATAAAGGTATTTTTGAACTGGCTCAGGTTGCAAAGCAATATCTTAACAGTGATAATGTGCAGTTTACCATTGTCGGTGATGTGGAATACGGTTCAGAAAATCCGTTTTCGGAACTTCCGAATGTAAATTGTGTCGGTTTCCATAAGGATGTAAGACCTTTCCTTAAAGATGCTCATGCAGTTATTCTTCCGTCGTATCATGAGGGAATGGCAAATGTGCTTTTGGAGGGTGCGTCTTCGGGACGACCGATTTTAGCATCAAAAATTCCGGGCTGTGAGGAAACATTTGACGAAGGTGTAACAGGCTTTGGATTTGAAGTTAAAAATACAGACAGCATAAAGAGGGCTGTTGATAAATTCCTTTCCCTGACCAATGAACAGAAATGTGAAATGGGCAGAAAAGGACGAGAAAAAATGGAAAATCAATTTAACAGAAAAATTGTTATTGATAAATATTTTAATATGATAAATAACTGATTTAATTTAACACAGAAAGCGTGAAAAAATATGTTTTCAAAACTCTTTGAAAAAATTGTGAACGGTGAAGAAAAAATTTCTCTTGTAGGGCTCGGCTATGTGGGTATGCCGATTGCTGTTGCTTTCTCAAAGAAAGTAAAGGTTGTTGGTTTTGACCTGAATGCAAAGAAAATTGAACTCTATAAAAACGGTATTGACCCTACAAATGAAGTCGGTGACGATGCTATCAAGGCTTGTACAGTGGAATTTACTGCTGACGAAAGCAAACTCCGTGAAGCAAAGTTCCATATTGTTGCAGTACCGACTCCTGTGAATGATGACCATACACCTGACTTGACTCCTGTTGAGGGTGCATCAACTATTGTTGGTCGTAATCTTACAAAAGGTTCAATCGTTGTTTACGAATCAACAGTTTATCCCGGTGTTACAGAAGATATCTGTATTCCTATTCTTGAAAAGGAATCAGGACTTAAATGTGGTGTCGATTTCAAAATCGGTTATTCGCCTGAAAGAATCAATCCGGGTGATAAAGTTCATCGTCTTGAAACAATCGTTAAAATCGTTTCAGGTATGGATGAAGAATCTCTTGACCAGATTGCAAAGATTTATGAGCTTGTCGTTGAAGCAGGTGTTCATAGGGCAGAAAGCATTAAGGTTGCTGAAGCAGCAAAGGTTATCGAAAACAGTCAGCGTGACATAAATATTGCTTTTATGAACGAGCTTTCAATCATCTTCAATAAAATGGGCATTGATACACAGTCAGTCCTTAAAGCAGCAGGAACAAAGTGGAATTTCCTTAAATTCTATCCGGGTCTTGTTGGCGGTCATTGTATAGGCGTTGACCCATACTATCTTACATATAAGGCAGAACAGTTAGGTTATCATAGTCAGATTATTCTTTCAGGTCGTCGAATCAATGATGATATGGGCAAATATGTTGCTGAAAGTGTAGTTAAAAATCTTATAAAAGCAGATGTATCAATTAAGAGTGCAAAGGTTGCAATTCTCGGTTTCACATTTAAAGAGAATTGTCCTGATACAAGAAATACAAAGATTATTGATATATATAATGAACTTAAGGAATATGGCATTACTGCAACAGTTGCTGACCCTGCAGCAGATGCAGACGAAGCAAAGCATCTTTACGGTATGGAATTTGTTGATATGAACACAATTAAAGATTGTGATGCTGTAATTCTTGCAGTTGCACATGAGCAATTCAAAGCTTTAACACAGGCTGATTTTGACAAGATGTTCAAAGCAGGTGACAATTCAAAGAAAGTTCTTGCTGATATTAAGGGACTCCTTAACCGTAAAGAATATGAGTCAGCAGGATATAACTACTGGAGATTATAATTATGGGTTACAAGCATTTAAAATTTCCTGAAAATTCAGTATTCCTCGTAACAGGTGCAGCAGGTTTTATCGGCTCAAACCTTTGTGAGGCAATACTCAATATGGGATATAAAGTAAAGGCACTTGACGACCTTTCAACAGGTAAGCAGAAAAACATTGATATGTTCCTCCATAATCCCAACTATACATTTATTAAAGGTGACATCAAGGACCTTGATACTTGTATGAAAGCTTGTGAGGGAGTTGATTATGTCCTCAATCAGGCTGCTTGGGGTAGCGTTCCTCGTTCAATCGAGATGCCTTTGTTTTATTGTAAGAACAATATTGAAGGAACTCTTAATATGATGGAAGCAGCGCGACAGAATGGCGTTAAAAAGTTCGTTTATGCTTCAAGTTCATCTGTTTATGGTGATGAGCCGAATCTTCCTAAATATGAGGGTAGGGAAGGCAATCTTCTCTCACCTTATGCTCTCACAAAGCGTTGTGATGAGGAATGGGGCAAGCTTTACACCAAACTTTACGGACTCGACACTTACGGAATGAGATACTTCAATGTCTTTGGTCGTCGTCAGGACCCTGACGGAGCGTATGCAGCCGTTATTCCAAAGTTTTTAAAGCAATTGCTTAATGGTGAAACACCAACAATCAATGGTGACGGAAAACAGAGCCGTGATTTTACATATATCGACAATGTAATTGAGGCAAATCTTAAGGCTTGTCTTGCTCCGAGCGAGGCAGCAGGTGAGGCATATAATATAGCTTACGGTGGTCGTGAATACTTAATCGACATCTACTATGGTCTTACAAAGGCATTGGGTGTTGACATTGAGCCTAATTTTGGCCCTGACCGTAAGGGTGACATCAAGCACAGTAATGCAGACATTTCAAAGGCAAAGCGTCTTTTAGGCTATGACCCTGATTACAGTTTCGCAGACGGCATAAAACTTGCAATTGAGTGGTATAAGGAGAATTTATAATGCTTTTTAGAATAAAAGTTGCCTTACGCAATTGGGCTGATAGAAGTAATTTTGGTAGTATTGTTTTTCAGTTTGCTCGAAAATCATTAGCAACGTGTTTGTTAGTATTATCGGATGAAAAATATGCTCAGTGGTTTTATAAATTTTATACAGGGAAAAAATTAAATTTAAGTGAACCTAAATATTTCGATGAGAAAGTATGGTGGCTTAAACTTAACAATCGCGACCCTCTTTTGACTGTTTGTTCAGATAAATATGCAGTTAGAGATTATGTGAAGAAATGTGGTCTTGAAAACATTTTAATTCCACAATTTGGAGTATATGATAATGCAAAAAACATTCCATTTAATGAATTAAAAGAAGAAGTAATTATTAAATGTACCGGTGGGTCAGGAGAAAACTTTATTTTTTCTCCCAACGCAAATGTTGATAAAAAAATGATTATCAGACGCATGAATTACGCATTAAAGCAGAATCCATATATATATTCCCGTGAGTGGAACTATAAAAATATTGAGCAGAAAATCATAGTTGAAAGGTTAATTAGAGATAAAAATGGCAAACTTCCACTGGATTATAAATTTATGTGTTTTGGCGGTGAACCGAGATTACTTTTTTTAGATATCGGACTTCTTGATGAAAACAATATTTATAACCATAACTACCCAAGAAACATATACGATATGAATTTCAATTTGATGCCGTTTAAAGAAACGCGAGATAATTATGACGGTGAAGTTAAGAAACCTGAAAACTTTGAAGAAATGATAGAAATTGCGAAAAAACTATCACAACCATTTCCTTTTTGTCGTGTGGATTTGTACAATGTTGATGGGAAGGTCTATTTTGGTGAAATAACGTTCTATCATGGTGGAGGATGTAATGATATACAACCCGAAGAATGGGATTTAAGACTTGGTAGTTGGATTGATATATCATCAGTGAAAGAGTGATATAAGTGAAATTTAGTATTATTGTACCTGTATATAAGGCAGAAGATTATTTATCACAATGTATTGACAGCATTTTGAATCAGGATTTTGATGATTTTGAGTTGATTCTTGTTGATGATGGTTCGCCTGATAACAGTCCTGTAATATGCGATGAATATGCAAAAAAGGATAGTCGTGTTAAAGTTATACATAAGCCGAACGGAGGGGCATCTGATGCTCGTAATGCGGGAATAAAGTCAGCTGTTGGTGATTACCTTTTGTTTGTCGACAGTGATGATTTCTGGATTACACAAACGGTTTTAACAAAGATAAGCAATACTCTTGAAAAATATAATGTTCATATAGTTCAGTTTGGGCTTGCGGACTTGTTCGCCCCTGAAGAAGGAGTTGTTTTCGGTTCAGACAGACATTTTTCCCAATATAACGGAAAAAAAACAGATGAAGTTATGGATAAACTTGTTAGAAGTGGAAATCTGACAATTTCTGCATGTTCAATGGCAATTTCAAGAGAGTTTATTGTAAATAACGAAGTATTTTTTGTTGTGGGTAAAAGGACAGAAGATTTGGAATGGGCAATTCACCTATATACCTGCAAACCGGAATGGTCATTTATTGATGAATACTTTTATGTTTACAGAGCAAGAGAAGGTTCTGTAACTGCAACTATTGATTATAATCACTTATGTGATTATTGCTGGATGCTTGAAAAATGCATCGAACACGTTGAAAAATGTGATGAAGCAGTTAAAAATCCGTTGATGGGTTATCTTATGTATCAAATGCTTATTGCAAGTGCTCTCGCTTATAAAGTGGAGCTGTCAAAGGAACAAAGAAAAGAAATTGCTTTAAGGCTTAAAGCAATCTGTAAATGTAACGTGACAAAATATACTCAAAATAAAAAGGTGAAACTTGCAAGTTCTATTTATTCTATTGGCGGTTACACAATTATGGCAAGAGTATTAGCGTTTTATTTAAAAAATCGTAGAAATTAATTAAGGAGAATTTTAATGAAAATTCTTGTGCTATCAGCAACAGCCTGGTCAGATGATAACAGCTTTGGTAATACATTTTCTAATATTTTTGAAGGAATTGAGGGTGTTGAGGTTGCAAATATTGCCTGCAGGCCTGGTATGCCTACGAGCTATCTTGTGAAACGTTATTATCAGATGACTGAAAAATCATTGATTAAAAATTTAACAGATGAATCATTTCCTTCAGGCAAGGAAATTGAATTAAATACAAATGAACAAATCGACAGCTCATTTTCTCAAAATCTGAGAGTAAGAGAATTCGGCAGTAAAAATCGTTGGCAAATTCTTTTCTGGATGCGTGATTTGCTTTGGACACTTGGTAGGTGGAAATCACAGGCACTTATAGATTTCATTGATGATTATCAACCTGATTTGATTTTTCAACCGATATATTTTTCAAGCTATCTTAACGATATGGTCAGTTTTATTAAAAAACATACAGGTGTACCGATGGTTGGGTATGTTTCTGATGATTGTTACACATTAAAGCAGTTTTCACTTTCTCCCTTATTCTGGATTGACAGATTGTATAAAAGAAAAAAAGTAAAAAACACTATCGAAAAATGTGAGATTTTATATGTTATTTCCGACGTTCAAAAGCGTGAATATGAAAAATTCTTTACACCGCCATGCAAAATTCTTACAAAGTGTGCAGATTTTTCAGATGAAAGAAAACCGGCTTTCAAAGAGCCTGATGAAACAACAAAAATGGTTTATGCAGGAAATATAAGTCGTGGCAGATATGAAATTTTAGCAGAACTTGCAAAGGCAACTGAAAAGCTTAATGCTGATGGTAAAAAATTTCAGTTGGATATATATACATTAACCTCATTAAGCGACAAGCAAAAGGAATGTTTATCAACAGAGTCTGTTCATTTACATCCACCTGTAAGTTATGCAGAAATTCGTGAAATCCAGAAGAATTCTGATATACTTCTTCATGTAGAGGGATTCAGCTTAAAAGAAAAATTAGCAGTTCATCAATCTTTCTCGACAAAAATTGTGGACTACCTTGAAACAAACCGTTGTATTTTTGCAATCGGTGACGACTATTGTGCTTCAATTCAGTATTTTATAGACAATGAATGCGGAGCAGTTGCCACCAAAAAGGAAGAAATAGAAAAAGAGCTTTTAAAGCTTCATAATAACCATGATTTATTGAAACAGTATGCCAATAAAGGTTGGGAAAGCGGCAAAAAATATCACCATAAACCTATTTTACAGAATATGGTGAAAAATGATTTAGATAATCTTATCGCATTGAAAGGATAGCGAGATGGCAGTATATTTTATAAACATTATTTTAATCCTTGGCTATGGATTTGTATTTATACATACTAATCCTTCAGATGCAAAAAAGAAGGTATATTGCGCCATTTGTGCTATTCAATGGATTATACTTTCAGGTTTGCGCGATTTTGCTGTTGGTAATGATACACTGCAGTATAATGAACTTTTTCAAGTTGCAAAAAATGTACCTTTGAAAACATATTTGGCAAACTGCTGGAATTACCTGTTCAATGGTTATGAGACAAAAGACCCGGGATATTTTTTATTACAGAAAATATTTCAGGTTTTCTCAGGGGACTATCGTATGTGGTTGTTTTTTATCGCAATTGTTTTTACAGGTCTCATGGCACGATGGATTTACAAATATTCTACATTGCCGGATATAAGCTTTCTTGTTTATTCAGTTCTTTTCTTTGCTTTTTACAGTATTACAGGACACAGACAAACATTGGCTACTGCCTTGATTGTATTTTTGGGCTACGAATTTGCAAAAAAGAGAGAATTTGTAAAATTTGCAATTGTTGCTTTTATTGCGTTTATGCTTCATAAATCATCTCTTGTTTTTGTCATCTATTATTTCTTTGCCAATATAACTATTACGCCTATGTATGTTTCCATAATACTTGTTGTGTCAGTTGCCGTTGCTGTTATGGGTAAACAGATATACGGACCTATTGCGACACTATTGGGTTTTGCTGATGAACAGGTTGACTATGCCGGCGGTGGTGCTGAAACTTATGCTACAGTACTTGTATTACTATGTATTGTTACCTTCTGTTTTTACCCTTGGATTAACAAAAATCGGAAAGATTCAAAATTTTTTTATAATATGTTGTTCCTGACTTTTATGACAACACTTCTTGTTTATCAGAATCAGACGTTTATGCGTATTCAACAGTATTTTTCGCTTATTATTATGATAACTATTCCTGAACTCATTCAAGCTTTTGATAAAAACTACAGAGTTATTCCTTACTTATTTGTTGTTGTTTTCCTATGTGCATATTTTTTGCGTATTCAACCACAATACCGATTCTTCTTTATTCAATAAAATTTACAGAAAAGTGGGCAGAGTATGAAAGTTTTACAAATTAATGCCGTTTATGGCTTTGCAAGTACAGGTATCATTGTAAAGGATATAGAATGTCTTTTAATCAACAATGGTCACACTTCTTATGTAACCTATCAGACTGCTGTGAACCCGCCTGAAAATTCATACAGAGTTGGAAATAAGCTTGATTGGAAACTTCATGCACTTTATTCAAGAGCATTTGGTAAACAGGCTTATGCAAGTAAACTTGCAACAAAAGGATTAATAAAATATATAAAAAGTATTTCACCGGATGTTGTCCATTTCCACAATCTGCACAGCAATTTTATAAATTTAAATATGTTGTGCGATTTTCTTTCAGAAAGCAAAATTCCGGTTGTGATTACTATGCATGACTGTTGGTTTTTTACCGGAAAATGTACACATTACACAGCTGTTAAATGTGATAAATGGCAGACAACCTGCGGTAATTGTCCACAGAATAAAAACGAACAACCAAGTCTGTTTTTTGATTGTACTCAGAAGGTCCTCAAGGACAGAACGGACCACCTGAAGAAAATACATAATCTGACACTTGTAGGTTGCAGTAATTGGATTGCGGGCGAGGCAAAAAAATCCTTGCTTAAAAATGCAAATATCAAAGTAGTTTACAATGGTGTTGATACGAGTATTTTTACACCACACAAAAATGCCTTCAGAGAAAAGAATAACCTTGAAAATGAGTTTGTGATTTTGGGCATGGCAAATAAATGGTGTTCAGATATCAATAAAGATGCAGTAAATAAAATAATACAAGGAAATTATGGTGCAAAAATCATAATTGTTGGCTGTACTGAAGAACAGAAAGACAGCTTTAAGCAATATAAAAATGTTATGTGTTTAGGATTTATCAAGGATAGGAATGAGCTGGCAGATATCTATTCATCAAGTGATGTTTTTGTAAATCTCACACACGCCGATACACTTCCGACTGTCAATATGGAATGTATTTGTTGTGGCACACCTGTTATAACTTATGATTGTTGCGGAAGTCCCGAGCTTGTGGATATCGATAGCGGATATGTTGTTGCGGAAGACGACATTGACTCACTTTTACAGAAAATAAAACAGATTAAAGAACATCCCTTGACTTTTAATGTAAGAGAAAAACAAGATAAGTTTGATAAAAATACTTGTTATAATAATTATCTCCAAATATATAATGAGATTTTAAAGTGGGAGAAAGTAAAATGAAAAAGTATGAGAGCAAAATTGATATAGCAGTTTTAATTCTGTTTTTTAACAGACCTAAAATGGTTGAAAAGGTCTTTGAACAAGTGAGAATTGCAAGACCAAGCAGATTGTATCTTTTTCAGGATGGTGCTCGTGAAGGCAGACCTGACGATATTGAAAATATTGCAAAATGTCGTGAAATTGTAAGTAACATTGACTGGAAATGTGAAGTTCATACGAATTATCAGGAAAAGAATGTGGGTTGTGACCCATCAGAATATCTATCGCAGAAATGGATGTTTGAAACTGAAGAAATGGGTATTGTGCTTGAAGATGATGATGTGCCATCACAAAGTTTTTTCCCATTTTGCAAGGAACTTCTTGAAAAATATAAGGATGATGAACGAATCAATATGATTTGTGGTATGAACAATCTTGAAACTTATGACTCTCCTTATGATTATGTGTTTACAACAACTGAAACCATAACAGGTTGGGCATCTTGGAAAAGAGTCATTGACGGTTGGGTTGACCATGTTGATTTTGTGAATGATGAATACTATGTACAGAAGTACAAGGATTTTTACAAAGACCATTTTAATACTGATGCGGCTCTTGCAAGATACAGAGCGCATAATAAGAGTGGAATTGCATTCTATGAATCAATTTTAAGTGCTAATTGTAAGCTTAATAACAGACTTAACATTGTACCTTGCAAAAATCTTATTTCAAATATCGGTAATGAAGGCGAATCGACTCATGGTGGTGCAAGTCTTGACTGTCTTCCAAGAGGAATCCGACGAATTTTCAATTTAAAAACTTATGAATATGATTTTCCGTTAAAGCACCAGAAATACGTTATTGAAGATGTAGCCTTCAGAAAACAGTTATACAGAGTAATGGGTGTGGGACATCCTTTTGTAGCATTCTGGAGAAGAATTGAATCGGTATATCTTCGATTAATTCACGGACAGCATAAATCAGTCCTTAAATCATTCAAACGCTTTTTACGAATAAAATAAAAAATAGGAGAATTTTTATGCCTATTGTTTCCGTTATAGTACCCGTTTATAAAGCTGAAAAGTATATATCAGAATGTATTGAAAGTATTTTAAATCAGACATTTTCTGATTTAGAGCTTATCCTCGTTGACGACGGTTCGCCTGATAATAGTGGTGCTATTTGTGATGAATATGCTTTGAGAGATAACAGAATAAAGGTTTTTCATCAGAAAAATGGTGGAGTTTGTGCTGCAAGAAATACGGGACTTGAGCATATATTTGGTGATTATGTTTTCTTTGTTGATTCTGATGATTATATTCCTCTTGATGCCATAGAAACACTGTATAATGATGCTATAAATAATAATGCGGATTTATCAATAGGTTGTATGTATAATGATGTAAGTCACGAAAAGAAACAAGACGATTTACAGATATGGACAGAAAAGCAAGGGCTTATAAACGGATTAAAGGATAATCCTGCTTTATATGGTTGTTGCAGTAAGCTTTTCAAAAAGGAATTGATAGAGAATATTCGTTTCGAGGTTGGCAGGCGAGTACACGAGGACGGTTATTTTACTTTCCTTGCCTTGATAAAACTACCTGTTGTCACTGTAAGGAGCAAATGTACATATATATATAGAGATAATCCTGAAAGTGCATCTCACGAGATTTTTTCAGATAAATATTTTGATGTTCTTCATATTGAAGAAATAAAGAGAAAAATTATTGAGGAAAAATTTCCTGAATTAATGGAAATGTCATATAACAAGCTTGTAAAAGCCCATATAACAATGCTTCATCTTTTTTGTAGGACAAAGGACAAAAAGTATAATAAAGATGTCAAAAATTCAATAAAGATGGTAAGAAAATTCAGTAAATTTTTTATTCCTGTTAATTCCGGTGAAAAGAAATTCTTTTTAATCGTAAAATATGGTGGTTATCCACTTTTCAGAAGATTGTATTGGATAAAATATCGAAAGGCAATGTAAGTAATGAAAAAGAAAGTTCTTATTGTTTCTGACAGTCTTAATATGGGTGGCTTGGAAAAATGTTTACTCAATGTCTGTGATAACCTTGATTACAATAAATATGATGTTGATTTATATTTGTTCAATGAGGGTCGCACATTGCTTAATAAACTGAATAAAAATGTCAATGTGCTTCCGGAATCGCCATACTATAGAGATGTTTTCAATACATCAGTATTAGAAAGCATAAAAATACTTTTGAAAAAGAAGAAACTACAGTTGGCGTTATATAGAGTAATCAGATTTTTAAGAGCGCGTTTTAAGGATTATTCATATCGTAATAGCGATTGGGAAATAATGAAAAAAACAATGCTTAAAACAGAAAAAAAATATGATATAGCAATTGGTTTTGCAGAAGGAACCTCCAGTTACTATGTTGCAAATTGCATAAATGCTGATGTAAAAATAGGTTGTTTCCATACCGATTTAAAAAGAATCAACCATAATTGGGAATTGGACGAGCAAGCGTTTAAAACACTTGACCGAGTGGTAACTGTTTCAAAAAATTCACTGAAATCCTTAAAAGAGCTTCATCCTGAATGTAAGGAAAAGTTTCTGTGTATTAATCTTCCCGTTTTGATGAATTATGGCGAGATGGATAAACTTTCTCTTGAAAAGAATTGTATGGATGAGGAAGAAGATGCCGTTAAAATCATATCTGTTGGCAGATTAGTGGAGCTTAAGGGCTTTCATCTTTGTGCAGAGCCTTGCAGGAAACTTTTAGATGACGGATTTAATGTGAAATGGTATATTGCGGGTGAAGGCGAATATCGTCACGTATTAGAAAAACTTATCAGTCAATATAACCTTGAAGATAATTTTATTTTATTAGGCAATTGCCCTAATCCATATACATACATTCGTTCAGCTGATATTTGTGTTCAACCGTCAAGTTATGAGGGATTTGGTTTATCAGTATTTGAAGGTAAGTATTTTAATAAACCGGTTGTTGTAACGGATATACCAAGTTATTTAGAAATGATTAAAGACGGAGTTAACGGTCTGGTTGTTAAAAGGAATGAAAATGAAATCTATAATGCTGTAAAACAGTTGGTTTCAGATGAAGAGTTAAGAAAGAGATTGGGTAACGAAGCTTCTTTGAGTAATGTAAGCAATAAGACAATAATGCAGGAGTTTGAAAGCCTGTTTGTAAGGTGATATTATGAGTTTTGAAAATTGTCGATTAATAACAGAGGAAGAAAAAAAGTCAGTTTTATTAGAAATATTAGAAAAATTAGATACATTTTTTTCTGAAAATAATATTACATATTTTCTTGCTTACGGAACACTTCTCGGTGCAGTACGTCATCAGGGATTTATACCTTGGGATGATGATATTGACCTCCTGCTTCCTCGTGAAAGTTTTATTCGTCTTATCCATATTTGTGAAGAACAAAAAGACAGATTAAGAGAGATGAACCTTGAAATCGTGGAATATGGTCAGAATAAAAAGGATTATTATAAACGATTCAAGATTGCTGATACAAGAACAGTCATGGAAGAATTTGGCGAAGAGCGTTCAGCAGTATTTATCGATATCTTTCCACTTGATTGTTTCCCTGCATTACCCCTTGAAAAGCTTAAGAGATTACGAAGAAAAATACTTGTTATTGACAATCTTTGTTCCCTTTGCTATGCAGGATATGTTCAGGCAAGTGGAATAAAGAAAATAATTTATTCATTTTTGCTTTTTATTCACAAAATAATCGGACTCAAAAGAATGGTAAAATTTTATGAAAAAAAGCTTTTAAAGATTACAAAATTTCGTGAAGATGGTTTTGTCTGTGATAGTGAAGCCGGTGTGGGAAAAGACATTTTCCCAAAAGCAAAGGGATGGAAAAATGCAATCAGAGCTCCTTTTGAGGATAAAATGTGCTGTATTCCTGAGGAATATAACTCAATTTTAAAGATGTGGTATGGGAATTATATGAAACTTCCTCCGGAAGACCAGCGTCATTCACATGAATACTACAAAATGTATTGGCGATAATTACTTAAGGAAAAAAGGCAGAAAAGTAATATGATAAATAAAGTAAAATCCTATTTGTCAAAAGTAAATAATATGACACCTGCAGCCAAGGCATCATTCTGGTTTGTCGTATCAAATATAGTGTTAAAGGGAATTTCGTTTATAACAACACCTATTTTCACACGACTTTTAGATGTTGCTGACTACGGTGTGTCAAATCTTTTTATAACATGGGAAGGAATTATAAGCATTTTTGCAACTCTTTCACTTTCAGGTGGCGTTTATAATGTTGCAATGACAAAATATGAAGATGACGTTGATACAGTAACGTCTTCGTTAATTGGTCTTACAGCACTTGCATCAACATTTGTTTATTCATGCTGTATTGTGGTAAATCTTCTTTTCCCTAATCTTTTTGAGCTTAATACAGGTTATCTTGTATTTATGTGGATACAAACCTTTTTTAATGCAACTACAGCCTTTTGGCTTATGCGAAAAAGATATACTTATGATTATAAAAAGGTTATTGCATATACTTTTTCCAATGCAATATTAAGTCCTGTTGTTGCCATAATTGCAGTGTATTTCACAGCTGAAAACAAGGCTTATGCAAAGGTTATCGGTTCCGGCTTGTGGCCTATTTTCATAGGCCTTGTCATTATGATAATGCTTGTTTGTAAGGGCAGGAAACTTTATCATAAAGAGTATTGGAAGTTTGCATTAAAATTTAATATACCTTTATTGCCACATTATTTAGCAAGTAGTGCTGTTGGTTCAATCGGTAAACTGATGTTGAATTATTTCTATAATGCAACCTATGTTGGCTTATATGGTATAGCAGGTAGTATTACAGGTGTTATGAGTATTGTGACAGGTTCAATCAACAATGCTCTTATCCCACATACACTTCAATCAATAAAAAACGGAACGATTAAGGAATTAAATAAAAGTATAAAAAGATATCTGTTTTTGATTTCGATTGTATGTTGCGGTGTTTTATTGTTCTCAAGAGAAGCAATATTGATTTTGGCAACACCTGATTATATGGATGCAATTTGGTTTGTTGCTCCGTTGGTGCTTGGAACATTTATTTCCTTTTTATCAGGTATTATCGGAAATATCGTTTTTTATTATGAAGAAACAAAATTTATGTCTTTTGCCACTATGGTGACAGCAGTTGCAAATATTGTTTTCAACTTTTTGGGGATAAAACTTTTTGGACCGTATTCAGTGGGATATGTATCATTAATAACAAATTTAATAAGATTCTTTATGTATTACTTTACAGCAAAGAAATTTGAAAAAAATCTTAAAAATATAGTAAGCCTTAAGTTTATACTGACAATGTTCTTATGCTTATTTGTTTTTATGATTTTAAGCCTTATGTTCTGGGAGAATTTATTAATAAAAATTCTTTTACTTGGCGTTGTTGGTGTACTTGTTATTGTGTTCAGAAAACACATATTTTAATTAAAAGAATAGGAAAAAAGCCTTATGAACAAAAAGAAAGTCGGCATCATCACTCTACACAGAAATGTCAACTATGGTGCAAATCTTCAGGCATTTGCAAGCTGTAAGTTTATAAATAATTTAGGCTTAGATGCTGAAATAATTGATTACTATCCAAAGGAAATTGATAAGGATAACTATCTTTTCAGTTGGCTTAAATTATCTTATGACAACGGCAAGTCTAAATCCTTGGTTCATAATTTAAAACTATCGACAGCGCTTGTTTTATCAGCACCTGAAAAGAACAAAAGACTTAATGCTTTTTATTCATTTAGAAAAAAGTATTGCAAATTATCAACTAAATATGAAACATTTGAAGAAATTGCAAATGGTGGATATACTGATGTTGTGTGCGGTAGTGACCAGATTTGGAATCCTAACATTACTAATGGAATAGACCCGTTTTATTTTGGAGATATTTCAGGTGTTATAAACAAAATCGCTTATGCAGCAAGCTTGGGTAAAGAGAGTTACGACGAAACTGACGAACAAAAGGCGAAAGAACTAATTAAAAACATTGACTATATATCTGTTCGTGAAGAAAAATCAGTTGAATATATAAAATGTATTTCAGGGAAAAAAGTTATAGATGTATGTGACCCTGTTTTCTTGTTAAATAAAGAAGAATACGAAAAAATAGCAAGACCTATTAAGGTGAAGAAGCCATATATACTGGTGTATAGCGTAATAAGTAATCCAACAATGCTATCAGCAGCAAAAAAATATGCTGAACAAAAGGGTTTGACACTCGTTGAAATTTGTCAGGATAGTAATCGACGATTTAAACATTTACAATTATCAGATGCTTCTCCGGAAGAATTTTTAGGTGCAATAAAAAATGCTGAAACGGTTGTTACAAATTCTTTTCACGGAACCGCTCTTTCAATAATTTTTAATAAAGATTTATATGTGTTTGATAATAAAGCAAGAGGTAGTCGAATAACTAATGTTTTAAGTAAAGCAGGTCTTGAAAATCGTATAGCTGAAAACGAAATAAAAGAACTTACGCCAATTGATTATAATGATGTAAATAATTCTCTTGAAGATTTTATCACCTCTTCAAAACAGTCCTTAATTACAGCTTTAAAGGCGGAAAAGAAGCTCATAACAGATGATTGTACCGGTTGCGGTGTTTGTAAAGCGGTTTGCAAGGTGGATGCAATAAGTCTTACAAAGGATTACGGCGGATTTATAAAAGGTTATATTGGTACAAATAAATGCATCAACTGTAATTTATGCACAAAGACTTGTCCTGTATTAAATATCCCGAAAAAGACAAATTCGCAGAAGGTTTTTGCTTTTAAGGCTCAAGATAATATCAGAAAAAATTCAACATCAGGTGGTGCAGGGACTGCGCTTGCTGAAGTCATTATAAAAAACAAGGGAAGCGTTTATGGTGCATATCTTGATGAAAACTTAAATCTTAAACATATCAGAGTTGACAGTGTGGCGGATTTATCGCTCATTCAGGGTACAAAGTATATACAGAGCGATATGACGGGAGTTTTTGATAATTTGAAGCGTGACCTTGAAAGCGGAAATCCTGTATTATTCACAGGTACACCTTGTCAGATAGCCGCTGTAAGCAACTTTGTGATTAAGAAAAAACTCAATGTGCAGAATCTTTATCTTTGTGATATAATTTGTCATGGAGTGCCATCACCAAAGGTGTTTAAAGATTATATGACTTGGTTGAAGACTGCTGAAAAGGAAACTATAAAAAAATATCATTTCAGAAATAAGGCAGTTTCCTGGCGAGGGGATTCAAGTGTTGCGGAAACAGAATCTTCAGGTTTTATCCACAATAAAAACACTTCAGCATTTTTGAATATATATTACAGTAATAATATTACAAATGATGCTTGTTTCAATTGCTCTTTTACTTCTCAGGACAGAGTAAGTGATTTGACAATATCAGATTTCTGGGGAATTGAAAAGGATAACCCTGAATTTGAGGATACATTAGGCGTTTCAATGGTTATGGTCAACACAGAAAAAGGTCAAAAGCTTTTTGATATGATTGACGGTGAAAAAGAAGAGGCAAATATTGAAAATGCAAAACAACCTCAGTTGAGTCAACCACCTTCAAAACCACAGACATATAGTGCTTTTTGGAACAACTATAAAGAAATCGGAATTGAGTATGCAATTAAAAATTATGGCGTACCAAAAACAAATTTAAAAACAGCGATTTATAATCTTATAAAAGGCAAATAGGAGATAGTGTTATGTCTAACTTCAAAAATAAAACCTTAATGATTACCGGTGGTACAGGCTCATTTGGTAATACAGTTCTCAGAAGATTTTTAGAAACAGATATAGGTGAAATCCGTGTGTTTTCCCGTGACGAAAAAAAGCAGGACGATATGCGTCACGAGTTTCAGCAGAAATATCCCGAGGTTGCAGATAAACTTAGATTTTACATAGGTGATGTAAGAGATTTGCAATCAGTAAAAAATGCTATGCACGGAGTAAATTATATTTTCCACGCAGCAGCACTCAAGCAAGTTCCGTCTTGTGAATTTTTCCCTGTTGAAGCTGTTAAAACAAACGTTTTAGGTACTGATAATGTGCTTACTGCAGCCATTGACGAGGGTGTTGAATGTGTAATCTGTCTTTCAACCGATAAGGCAGCATATCCTGTAAACGCTATGGGCACATCAAAGGCTATGATGGAAAAGGTAGTTGTTGCAAAGTCAAGAACAGTAAGCCCTGAAAAGACAAAAATTTGTTGTACCCGTTATGGTAATGTGCTTTGCTCCAGAGGTTCAGTTGTACCTCTTTGGATTGACCAGATTCGTGAGGGTAAGCCTATTACAATCACAGAGCCTACAATGACTCGTTTTGTAATGAGCCTTGAAGAAGCGGTTGACCTTGTTCTTTTTGCATTTGAGAATGGTGAAAGTGGTGATATTCTTGTACAGAAGGCACCTGCTTGTACCATTGAAGTTCTTGCACAGGCCGTAAAAGAACTTTTCAATCCTCAGACAGAAATCAAGGTTATCGGTATCCGTCATGGCGAAAAGGTTTATGAAACGCTTCTTACAAATGAAGAGTGTGCAAACGCTATTGATATGGGTAACTTCTATCGTGTGCCTGCTGATAAGCGTGGACTTAACTATGATAAATACTTTAACGATGGCGATAAAGAAAGAAATACACTCACTGAATTCAATTCAAATAATACCGAATTATGGACAGTAGAGCAGGTTAAGGAAAAACTTTTAAGTCTTTCTTATATTCAGAATGAACTTGCAAATTGGAATTTATAATTTAAATTATAGTATGAAGGGTTGTTTATATGAAAATTGTTTTTGTTTCTGATTATTTGAATTTCCATCAAACGGCCCTTTGCGATTGTTTACATTCTTTAACAGATACCTTTTATTTCATTTCCGGATATAGTGGGGATGGGCAAAAAAGCTATAAAGGAAAAATAGAACGAGATTATGTGATTTATTACAGTAAAGAGTCTGCAAGGGCAAAAGAAGAGATTATGTCGGCTGATGCTGTTATTTTTGGCGCGTGTCCAAGTGGTCTTATTGAAATGAGAATGAAGGAAAATAAACTTTCATTTGTATTCAGCGAAAGAGTTTTTAAAAAGAGTGTTTTGCAGTGCTTGAAGCCTGAAAATAAAAAGATAATCAGTAACAGATTTCTTAATTTTAAGGACAAGAACTTTTATGTTCTTGCTGCATCTGCTTTTTTGCCTTACGACCTGTCACTTTATGGTTTTCCATCCGAAAAGATATTAAAATGGGGATATTTTCCTGAAACAATTAAAACTGATAAAACCGAAAAGATAGATAATTCAATTTTATATGCAGGAAGATTTCTCGATTGGAAACACGCAGAAACAGTAATTGAGACAGCAAATCTTTTGAAAAAAGATAAAATAGATTTCAGGGTAAGCATTGTTGGTGCCGGTCCCGAAAAAGAAAAACTTCTTTCACTTGTCAATAAATACAAATTGAGTGATTGTGTTGAGTTTTTAGGCTTAAAAAGCCACGATGAAGTTTTAAGACTTATGAGTTTACATAAAATTTTTATGTTTACAAGTAGTTTTAAAGAGGGTTGGGGAGCCGTGCTTAACGAGGCAATGTCAAATGGCTGTGCAGTTGTTGCAAGTAGTGCAGCAGGTTCAACTCCATACCTTATAAATCATAACGAAAATGGCATAATTTACAAATACGGGAACCACAAAAATGCTTATAAGGCAGTAAAAGAGCTTTTGACAGATAAGGAGAAAGCTGAAAAATTAGGCAATAACGCAAAGATTACTATTGAAAATGAATATAGTAGCGCAATTGCCGCAGAAAGATTCGTAAAGGCAGTTAAGGATTTTTACGATAATGGCTCAATTACACCACAAGAAAGTGGAGTTTTAAGCGGTGTTGAAATTATGAAAAACAATTGGTTTAAGTCATAAATATCAGAAAAGAGAAAAAATATGAAAATTCTTGTTACAGGTGCAAAAGGCTTTGTTGGTAGAAACCTCGTTGCAACCTTAAATACAATTAAAGAGGGTAAAAACAAGACTACAGAATTACCAACTGACCTTGAAATATGTCAGTTTGATATTGATACTGATAAGTCATTGCTTGACGAGTATTGTAACGGTTGTGATTTTGTTGTAAACCTTGCAGGTGTCAACAGACCGCAGAGTACAGAGGAGTTTATGGAAGGGAATTTTGGCTTCGCATCGACTCTTCTTGAAACATTGAAAAAATACAACAACACTTGTCCCGTTTTACTTTCATCTTCAACACAGGCTTCTCTTGACAATCCTTATGGCCAGAGTAAAAAAGCAGGTGAGGACCTCTTTTTTAAATATGGAGAAGAAATAGGTGCAAAAGTCCTTGTTTATCGTTTCCCGAATGTTTTTGGTAAATGGTGCAGACCTAATTACAATAGTGCAGTTGCAACATTCTGTCATAATATTGCCAATGACTTACCAATTCAGGTAAATGACAGAAATCACCTAATGACACTTGTGTATATTGATGATGTTGTGAACGAGATTATCAATGCAATCTGTGGCAATGAAACGAAAGACAGTATATTCTGCAAAGTGCCTGTTGAACACAAAATCACTCTTGGTGAAATTGTTGATTTAATCTATTCGTTTAAAGAAAGTCGTGAAAACAAACAAATTCCCGATATGACTGATGGCAGTTTTTCAAAGAAACTTTACAGTACATATCTTTCATATCTGCCAAAGGACAAGTTCTCATATCCGCTTAAAATGAATGTTGATGACCGTGGCTCATTTACAGAAATCTTAAGAACTGTTAATAATGGTCAGTTTTCCGTAAATATTTCAAAGCCCGGTATCACAAAAGGTCAGCATTGGCACCATACGAAAAACGAAAAATTCCTTGTTGTATCGGGAAAAGGCGTAATCCGTTTCCGCAAAATTGATGAGGATGAGATTCTCGAATATTTCGTTTCAGGTGAAAAACTAGAAGTTGTTGATATTCCGACAGGCTACACACACAATATCGAAAACCTTGGTGACACAGATATGGTTACATTTATGTGGTGTAATGAATGCTTTGATGCTTCTCATCCTGATACATACTTTTTGGAGGTCTAAATATGAAATTAGATTATTCAGATATTAAATTCAAAGACAACGGCAAATTAAAGCTTTTGATTATCGTGGGTACTCGCCCTGAAATCATCCGTCTTTCTGCTGTTATAAATAAGTGCAGAGAGTATTTTGACTGTATTCTTGCACATACGGGTCAGAATTATGACTACAATCTCAATGGTGTATTCTTTAAGGATTTAAAGCTTCAGGACCCCGAGGTCTATATGGACGCAGTGGGTGATGATTTAGGTGCAACAATCGGCAATATTATCAACTGCTCATATAAACTTATGGCTGAAATAAAGCCTGATGCCTTGCTTGTTTTAGGTGATACTAATTCTTGCCTTTCAGCAATTCCTGCAAAAAGACTTCATATTCCTGTTTTCCACATGGAAGCAGGTAACCGTTGTAAGGATGAGTGTCTTCCTGAAGAAACAAACAGAAGAATTGTTGACATTATCTCTGATGTTAATCTTGCTTATTCTGAACATGCAAGAAAATATCTTCACGAATGTGGTCTTCCAAAGGAAAGAGTTTATGTAACAGGTTCACCAATGGCAGAGGTGCTTCGTAATAATCTTCAGGATATTGAAAACTCTGATATTCATTTAAAACTTGGTTTAGAAAAAGGAAAATATATTCTTCTTTCAGCACACAGGGAAGAGAATATTGATACAGAAAAGAATTTCCTTTCTCTTTTCAATGCAATTAATAAACTTTCAGAGAAATATGATATGCCTATTCTCTATTCTTGTCATCCAAGAAGCAAAAAAAGACTTCTTGAAAGCGGATTTCAGCTTGATGAAAGAGTTGTTCAGCACGAACCACTTGGTTTCCATGACTATAACTGTTTGCAAATGAATGCTTTTGCAGTAGTTTCCGATAGTGGTACATTACCTGAAGAAAGTTCGTTTTTTACTTCTATTGGCAAGTCATTCCCTGCCGTTTGTATCCGTACATCAACTGAAAGACCCGAAGCACTTGATAAGGCTTGTTTTGTACTTGCAGGTATCAGCGAAAAGTCACTTCTTCAGGCAGTCGAAACTGCAGTAGCTATGAATGATAATAACGATATTGGAATTCCTGTGCCTGACTATGTTGATGAAAATGTTTCAAATAAAGTTGTAAAACTTGTTCAGTCTTACACAAGCGTTGTGAATAAAATGGTCTGGAGAAAAACAGAAGAATAAGATGAAAGTCCGGTCAATTCCGGACTTTTTATAATATTTAATGAATTTTTTTCAAAAAATGCGACCAACAGCTTTAAAATCGTACTTAATAGTTGAAGAGAGGTGAGCGTATGGATGACTTAATGATTATCAATTTGTACTTTGAGCGTAATGAACAAGCAATCAAGGAAACCGATATTAAATACGGGAAATTGTGTTTTAGTATATCGAATAACATTCTGTCAAGTGATGAAGATGCCAAGGAATGTGTGAACGATTCATATTTAAGTGTATGGAATAAAATTCCACCGACACGACCGAACAATTTCAGGTCATTCCTTTGCAAAATTGTGAGAAATTTGTCTTTGAAAAAGCTTGATTATAACCATGCATCAAAGCGTAACAGAAATATGACAACATCATTTTCAGAACTTGAAAATATTTTGCAGGATAGCAACATTGATGACGAATTGGAATATAAGGAACTTGGCAAAATTATAAGTGGTTTTTTGTGGCAAGAAAAAGAGGAATCTCGTAATGTGTTTATCCGTAAATACTATTTCTTCGAGTCTGTAAGTGATATTGCAAAACGTTATTCATTTTCAGAAAGTAAAGTCAAAAGTATGCTTTATCATTCTCGTAACAGATTGAAAGAGCATTTGAAGAAAGAGGGTATAGAAGTATGAAAACTCCAAAATTATCTGTCGCAATGGGGCATATTGACGATGACCTTATTTCAGGTGCAATTGATTATATTCCTCCTAAAAGAAAAACCATAATTTATTATTGGAAATATGTTGTAGCTGTTTCTGTTTGCATTGCAGTTGTTTTAGGTATTAACATTTATTTAAAACAGTATGTATTTTCAAATGATGTTCAAGTGCAATATGAAAATGCAGGGGACAGTTCTTATTGTGAGGATGTGACTCCTGAAATGGCAGGAAAGAGTGCAAAAGCTAACAATATTCATAATCTTCTTGTTACAAAAAAACTTGAATGGTACAGTAATTGTTATTATGATTATGATTCAAATGTTGTTAAAATAGGTTTAACAGAAAATACAGAGGAAAATCAGCAGGAATTGTTTAAAATCATTGATGAAACTTTTGAAATCGGTGGTGAAACTGATATTCAATTTTACGAATGTGAGTTTCCGTATCAGCATCTTAAAGAATCGTATGATAATCTTGAAAGCAGACAATGGTTATTACGAATTATTGGCGTGAAAAGATACAATATTTCAATTATCGATAACTGTGTCAATGTTTATATTACAAGTGGAAAAAACTATTTTGCAATCTTTGTTGTAAATAAGCTTACTGATGAAGATGATGCAATTCAATTCAAAATTTTATGCGAATCTGCAATGTCAAGTGACGGAATGAATAGTGGGGTGATTGAAATAAAATCAAATTAGATTAAATATAGCGTTCATGAGCGTTGCGAACAAAATGGTTTGTAAAGAAAAAAGATTAAGATAGCATAACAACAAATTATAATTTGTCGGGGAGATTAATTTGTAGGGGACGATGCCCACATCGTCCCGTTTGGGTTTAATGGTAACTTATTGCGGGCGGATGTGGGCATCCGCCCCTACGAATTGTGCTCGACAAACTCCAATTTGTTATTCTAAATCAAAAAAATCTCCTTGAGAAACTAACCTCAAGGAGAACTTTTTTTATTTCTTAATAATTCTGAGCTTAACACAAATGTTGTAAATGAATGTTTTTGTTTTTCTTATAAACGGAATAACATATTTTCTAATCGGCAAAATTGCCATCCACAAACTACTGTAAATTCTATATGGAACGTTTGTCATATCAAAGGTTTTACCTTTTCGTGTAATGGAATTTACAACACCGATAATATGACGGTCTTCAATTCCGTATTCCAAAACCCATTGATTATCACCACAGAGAATATATCCCTTGTCATCAACGCCAACAATACGATGCAGTACAAATTGACCATTATCACGGAGATAAAAGATAATGTCACCTTTTTTAGCGGTTTCGCATTTAACTATATCAACAGTGTCACGACCCCAAACAAGTAAAGGGCGCATACTGATTCCTGTAATAGGTAATTTTACCATTCCGCCATTATCAATTTTTTCTTTTATGTCAGGATAAATCTCTTTAAGAGAGATTTTTCGTTTTTGTGAATTTTCCATCAAAATAACCTCTGATAACAAGTTGAATACATTATAACTAAATTGGTTTGTAAAGTCAATGTTACGCCTTCTTTTTCAAAGAGTTCCATGCGTTGAAAACTGCTGCTGAGATAATGATTATATATCCTAAAAAGCTTAAACCATCAGGTAATTCACCAAACACAACTAAACTGAGTAGTGTTGTAAAAATAATCTGTGAATAGTCGTAAACTGAAATTTCCTTTGCAGGAGCTTTGGAATATGCCGCTGTGATGAAGAATTGTCCTCCACTTGCACTAAGTCCTGCAAGGATTAGATATAACCATTGTGATGATGACATTGGTGTAAAGTCAAGTATTAACCAAGGTAGCGTGACAACACAGGAAAACATAGAAAAATAGAATACGACCAAAGAGCCTTTAAATCCGTTTTGTGTAAGCTTTCGCACATAGGTATAAGCAAGTCCTGCCATAAGTCCACCTATAAAGCCTAAAAATGCAGGCAATCCCTCAAATGAGAATGTAGGTTTCATTACAAATAATGCACCAATAAATGCGAGTGTCACTGCAAAAAATTGCTTCCAGTTTGCCTTTTCTTTAAGAATGAAAATAGAGAATACAACTGCAAAAAAAGGCGATAGTTTGTTAAGCATTGAAGCATCAGCAAGATTTATTTTGCTGACAGCATAAAAATTACAAAGAATACCTAAAGTTCCTGCAACAGCACGAATCAGCAGGTATGAGATGTTTTTACCTTTTGGCAATTCCCATTGACGATTTTTGGTAATAACAACAAATGCAAAAATCATCGCCACAGCATTTCTGAAAAAACTTTTCTGAATTATAGGTAAATCTCCTGATAACTTTACAAAAAGCCCCATAAGGGCAAAGAAAAAGGCAGAAACAATAATATAAATAATTCCTTTAGTTTTATCATTCTTAATCATATCTTGTCACCAAATGAATTTTATCACAAAATTAGAAATATAACAACCCATAATAAATTATAATTTGTCTAACAAAAAAATCCCCACAGAACTTAAGTCTGTGGGGAGAATGTGTTGATATAAGAATTATTTACTTTCTTTTTCAAGACGTTTTGAATTCTGTCCTGCTGCGAAGTTAACACCTGTATCTTTTGGCTCATCTTCAGTAAATTCGTAATCCTTACCGGGAAGAATTGCATTAAGAATAATACCAGCGAGAGAAGCACAAGCAAGTGCAGAAAGAGTAATTGTTACACCACCGATAGTAAATGATGCACCGCTTGTAAGACCGAGTGCAGTAACAAGGATAATAGCAGCAACGATAAGGTTTCTGCTCTTTGTAAAGTCAACCTTTGATTCAACAACATTACGAACACCGATAGCAGAAATCATACCATAAAGAACGAATGAAATACCACCGATAATAGCAGTTGGAAGTGAGTTGATAACTGCTGCGAATTTCGGCGAGAATGAAAGCACAATTGCAAAAACAGCAGCAAGTCTGATAACTTTAGGGTCGTAAACCTTTGAAAGAGCAAGAACACCTGTATTTTCACCGTAAGTTGTGTTAGCAGGAGCACCAAGGAGTGATGCGATTGTTGTTGCAAGACCGTCACCTGTAAGTGTTCTGTGAAGACCGGGGTCTTTAATGTAGTTCTTGCCAACAGTAGCACCTATAGCAGAAATGTCACCAATATGTTCCATCATTGTAGCAAGTGCAATTGGCATAATACCGATGATTGAGCTTATAATAAGGCTCTTATTTGACCAGTCAACACCAAGAATAGTTGCTTCTTTGTGGATAGGAAGACCAATCCAATCAGCTTCTTTAATAGCTGTAAAGTCAATTGCCCAACCTTCAACACCACCAACATTACCAACAAGAATAGCAACTAAGTATGCACCGAGAACACCTAAAAGAATAGGAATAATCTTTGCCATTCCTTTGCCCCAGATGTTGAATATAACAACAATTGCAAGAGCAATAAGAGCAAGAGGCCAGTTTGTAGCACAGTTGTTAACAGCTGAACCTGAAAGGCCAAGACCGATTGCGATGATGATAGGACCTGTTACAACAGGTGGGAAGAAACGCATTACTTTCTTAACACCGACAAGCTTAATGATTGCAGCAAGTACAAGGTAAACAAGACCTGCACAAGCAACACCAAGACAAGCGTAAGGAAGTAATTCCTTGTTAGGAATATCTCCATTTTCCCCAAGCTTAGGGGCAACTGCAGCATAACCACCAAGGAAAGCAAATGAAGAACCGAGGAATGCAGGAACCTTAAACTTTGTGATTACGTGGAACAAGAGTGTTCCAAGACCTGCCATGAGAAGAGTTGTAGCAACATCAAGACCTGTAAGAAGCGGAACAAGAACAGTTGCACCAAACATTGCGAACATGTGCTGGAAACCTAAAACAACCATTTTTGGAACGCCTAATTGTTTTGCATCATAAATGCCTGTTTCGGGAATAGCAGATTTTTTAGTTTTTGCCATTTTAAACAACCTCCAATAACATTAATTATCATCATAATAATACCACTATATGCAGTAATTTTCAAATAAAAAAACACAAAATGTAGAACTTTGTTGTTTTGCACAAAAAAATAAACAACATTTGAGTATTTTGCCGAAATATATAATATATAAGTTCTGTATATACTTGATTTTTTAGTGTTTTTATTGTAAAATTATGTAAAACATATTAGAAAAAGGGGAAGAGTATGAGAATTATACTTGTTTGTATCACCGCGTGGTTTGTTGCACAGGTGATTAAAGTTATACTTAATACAATTAAACTTGTTTATGACAAAATTAAAGGTAACGATATAAAAAAGGTTACTATCGGTACACTTTTTAAATTAGGTGGAATGCCAAGTTCACATACTGCAACAGTTATTTCACTCAGCACTTGTATAGGTGCACTTGAAGGCTTTGACTCAACAATGTTTGCAGTTTCAGGTGTCTTTGCATTTATCACAATGTTTGATGCATTTATGGTAAGACTTCCTGTTGAAAAGCTTACAGAAGCATTTCTTACTGTCCGTGAAGCTGTTTTAGGTAAAGACCTTAAGGCACTTAAAAAGGTTGAGGGACACACAATCCCTGAAATTATCGGCGGATTTATCACAGGTGCAGGTATTGCAATTTTATACCTTGAATTTTCACCATTGTTTCCTGAATACATCTCAATTTTTCAATAATCAAAAAGAGTATTCTCATTAGGGCGAGGTCTTATGACTTCGCTCTTTTTTGTTATAACAGCATAATAAAAACGGTAAGAATTTACTCCTACCGTTCTGAAATATTGTTGTTTATATGTTTTCTGCTATAAGTGCGAAAACTGCTTTGAAGAACTTGAACAATGCTGTGATGAATGGTGTCTCATAACGTTCAGTTGTGTTCATATTGTCCTCTGTCATAGGTGAAATTGTGCTTGTTTCGTCATCATAAACCATAAACTGAGGATATTCAGGATTACTGTTAATATTAAAATCTTTATTATTAACAATATCACTTACAAGACCATTGATACATTCAGGGAAATTAGTATGTTCAAGGTTCTTCACATACCATGTTGTATCCCTCGAAAAACCTGTGGAAGCATCAATCTGTTTGTCAGGAGAAATGTACTTATCTGTTCCGTTCATATATGCTTTCAAGAGATAACTCATCGGAAGTGTGCCTTCAGTATTTGAAGTAGTTGCACCAAATGAGCTTTCACGGACAGTTACCAATCCGTCAGCAAGTTCGTCTGCATTTGCTGAAATAGGAACGTTTGTATAGCCGTACTTAACAATATTTGAGAATTCAATTCCCTGTGCTTCTTGTGCTTTAGCATTTTCTTCAAATGGAACACGGACATTATTATGATAATATTCAATCTTTTCAATAAGCCCTGCATATTCAGTAACGTCCTTGTCATAGAACATTGTTTCCATAGCTCGGTCATAGTCTTCTATTGAAACCATTGTCCAGTATGCAGGGAATGTAGCATAACTTTCACCAACGATTCTTGGGAAAATATCAAGGTAAATATCCTCTACAACATTGTTTACAGCCCAAGAAAGAATGTCAGTTCCGTATGTGTAGTTCATAAGAGTAACAAGTGACTGGATAAGGTCTGTAACAAGTTCGCCAAGACCTAAGTCAATGTCATATACGAAGTTTTCAATAGCATCAGCATGAAGATGAAGTTCACCCGTGAACATCTTACTGCATGCAGTAGCACCATAAGCAGCACTTGCATAATGGATAACATCAGAAACATGTCCGAGATTACCATATTCGTACATATATGCTGAAATGATGTTTGAACCAAGGCAACGACCATAAAGAGCTACTTTATCTGACCCTGTTACTTCCATAACAGCCTGTACATATTCGTGAAGCTTGTAAGAAGTTTCAAATGGGTCAACACGCCAGTCATAGCTGAATACGAAATCAGTTGCACTGTAAACTCCGTCAGCAGCTGCTTCTGCAATTTCTTCCTTTGACCATGTAACATCTACATGGCTGCCATCAGAAGCTTCACCATTTTTATCAAGAGCCATTTTGTTGAAAATAGGTGATACACATTCGTAAAGAACATCGCAGAATTCATCCCATTCCTGTGTAAAGAATGCCTTTGCAAACACTGGAAGAAATACTTCGGCTTTTTCTTCAACATATCCTTCAGGAATCTGTAACGGATAAAGTTTTTCTGTTTCACCATTTTCGTTTGTACGGATAATGTGAGAACCTGTACCAACAACATGAACAACAGGAATCTGTGTTCCATCAGGAGTTGCATAAACAAGTGGTGCTGCACCGATTACAGCGGTAACAGCCATAACCATTGAAAGAACAAGCGATAATATCTTTTTCATTTGTATTATACCTCAATAATTATTTCATTGATTTAGGTTTATATGGAAGTTCTGTTTCTGTTGCAACATGTGAGAAGAAGAATTCGCATCTTTCTTCTGAGTTGATGATTGTAACAGGCTTAACCTGATTAAGGACCTTACCCTTTGAACGGAGATATTCTCTGTAATCCCAGTATGTTTTTGGCTGAAGGAAAAGCACTTCAGGTCTGTTAATCATGCCCCAACGACGATATTTATAGTATTTTTCATTGAATGCCTTGAATTTTTCATCAAGAATATCAATGTATTTCTGTCTGTCTTCTTCAGAAACAGGATTAACTGCTTCAGCAAGCATACAATATCTTGGTGGATTAGTTGAATAGTCAGCATAAAGGCTGTGACCGACAAATTCGTTACCCATTTCGTCAGCAGTCTGCTTTGCAGCCATATCAACCATTTCAGTTGTTGTCTTTTCGTTTGCAAGGTTCATACCGAGATTTCTTCTGTAAAGGAATTCGATAGTAGGTGTGTTGTTGTGCATACCTGTAACCTGAACAACGTCTTCCATACGGTATCTGTAAAGACCTGAGAAGTTTGAAACAACAAGCTCATATTTCTTACCAACCTCAAGCTGGTCAATAAGTAATGCCTTTTCTTCATCAATATCATCTTCGTCATCATCATTGATTGGTAAGAATTCATAGAAGAGAGTGTGTGGAAGAAGAGTACCGTCGTGACAGTCAAGCTTTGTTGCCATAGCAAAGAAGCCTTCAGCAGCTGCAAAGCCCATACCGTGAATCGGAACATCGTCACCTATGTACTTACGGAGTTTTTCAACATAAACCTTAAGGTTTGAACCAACCATACCATAAGCCCATGTAAGCTTTGGCCAGATACGAGGAGCAATCGGGTCCTGGAAGCCCTTTTCGAATTCTTTTCTAAGTTCAGCAGCTCTTTCCGGGTTTGGCTTGAATTTCTTTTCATATTCAGCTCTGTACTCAGGAGTAATCTTGATATTAGGGTTAATTATACCTTTTTCAATATCATCACAAAGCATTTCCCAGTTTTCTTTAAGATAATCAAACATTGTTGTAACAAGAGTGATAACAAGAGAACCAATATAGCTTACTTTTCTGTTTTCAAGAGCAAAACGAAGCTGAAGATATGATGTGTCAAGAAGTTCTTCGTGTTCAGGAACAAGCAAAGAGTTAGGAGAAGTACAGAAGAAACGAGTAATCGGGAGGAGATACAAAAGAGGAATCTGAGCAGCACCGTTACACATTTTTCCGTCTTCAAGAGGATGTCCTGTCAGGATAAGAACAAGAGGACCCATCTGTGCAGGCATCTTTTTATTCTTATATTTTTTAAGGTAGTGTGCAGAGGTTGCAACAGTACCTGAAAAACCAACACACTGCATAGTCCAAAGGTCCTTAACACTCTTTGGAAGAATTTTTGGCTTACCGACACTACCTGAAGATGAACAGTAACGAACATTCCAACCTGTAAACATAATGTTGTTTTCTTTGTTGTTAATCATTCTGTCAACATAAGGAGCATAGTCATCATAAGTTGAAAGAGGAACCATCTTCTGATAATCTGCAATTGAATTGATGTTTGCAAAGTTAAACTTTTTACCGAGTTCACAGTTCTTATTTTTCTTCAAAATTTTCTTAAGAGTTTTTTCCTGTGCCTTCATTGGATTCTTTGTTGCGTGATTTACTTCTGCAAGAGTAACATCACCAAGGAGAATACCAAGGTCTGAAAATGCCATAGTTTACACATCCTATCATTTTTATATTCATGTAATTATACCATATATATACAATAAAAAGCAATAGAAAAAGAACATAATGTTGAAAAGAGCAAAAAAAGATAAAGGCTTCCCCTTGAGGGTGCGGGTGTCCGGTGGACACCTCTGCGAAGCAGAAGCACCGACCGAACCGGCAGGTGAGAAACAAGCTGTCGAGCATCTGCGAGACTGATGAGGTGAAAGAATAATTTTATCTGATTTTTATGGATAAAGACAGATTTTTTTATAACACCTCATCCGTCACTTCGTGACACCTTCTCCTCAAGGAGAAGGCAATTGTGATACTATCTTCTTTTTCTATTCTTCAATTGCTCCGAAAAAATCTTTTGCCAGAACATAAGCCTGTTTACCGTCTTGTGAAATATATGAAGAATGGTCAGCACCTTTTATAATGGCAATTTTACTGTCAGGAATACTCTCGTGAATAAGTACAGAATCCGAAAGCCACATTATATCAAATTCACCTGCAACGATATATGCAGGACAAGTAATTCGTGACAGCAATTCCTCACTCATCTGTGGTAATGTAAGCATCATATCATTGAGCTTGTTTGGATTGAAAATATCATTTATCTTAACTGCAATAGTGAAATATGGCTTTAATGTGTCAGGTGTTGTATTTGCACCGCAGGAGATAAAGCCACCGAGTAAATCAGGGTATGTATAAGCAACGGTAAGAGCATTAATGCCACCGTCACTATGTCCCATAAGGTATGGTTTTTCTAATTCCATAGCCTCGATAAACTCTTTAATATCCATTGCCATAAGGTCGTAAGAAATAACATCGGGGTCACTGCTCTGACCATGACAACGACTTTCAATCACATAAACGGTAAAGTCATTTGCAAGGTATGTTGCAGCCTCTTTAAGTGACTCTTTACTTCCGCCGTTACCGTGAACAAGAATTACAGGATGACCTTTTTCGCCATATACAACATAGTGCATTTTGACTTCACTTAACTGAATGTCATCTTCTTTAACAGGAGTTGTAACAGGGGATGGCACATTACTTGTGTCAAGAGTAATCATATTGTATTTCTTTGATTGTTGATGCACACCAATCTGCCATATACCTGCACCAACCACAACGGCCAATGCAACTGAGCTGATAATCTTTAACGCTTTTTTACCATTTTTCATATTAAACACCTTTCAGTTCTATCGGATAAATTTGAGTTTATCGGGGTACAGCCTCCCTTGTTAAAGGGAGGGGGACCGCGTCAGCGGTGGAGGGATTCATTATACAACAACAGGAATCCCCTCGCCACTTCGTGGCCCTCTCCATTACTCGCCTGCCGGCTCAGACAGTGCTAATTCGGCATCCACAGGATGTCCGCACCCTTTGACAAGGGGCGCTTTTCTCCCCGACAAATTATAATTTATCATCAATAAAACTGTTTGTCAATGAAAATCAGCGGTAAGAAACCCTACCGCTGACCGAGTCTATGTGGATATGTTGTCATCCGTTACGCTATCGTCTGTTATTTCTTCATCATATTTCAGATTATTTCGAAGTTGATTCAATACTATCATCATGCCAATACAAACAATAACAAAGACTATTCCGAGAGTAAGAGTAATATAAATCAATACTTCATCAGGAATGAAATTCAAGATGGTGAAAACTATAAAGACAGTCTGCAATATGGTTAGTATTGTTCTGTATGTGAGCAGTTTTTTATTATATACACAGCCTTCTTTTTGATGCTTTGTTGCAATTGAAGCAAGGTTTGTTATGAATTGGAAGTGAAAATACAGATTTAATAAACCGACTATCAGATTGATAAACTGCCATTTTCCGCCGAAACTATATCCCACACAATTAGCTAACCACTCTATTACTTGCCAGACTCCCAGAATTATACCCAAAGGTTTTAACAAAGAAAGTTCCCGTTCTATATCCTTTAACAAGTCAATTGACTTTAAAAACAGTATAAATCCAACAAATTTGGGAATCAGTGAAATTTTACCATTACCAATGTTGATAAAGAAATCAAAATATAAGAAAAAATAACCCCAGATTACCTTTGAAATGCCGTAATATACTTTTGTATAATCTGTCATTTTTTATTCCTCCTCTTGTAAATGCAATTCCATTTGTGCAGCCAATTCATCATTTATATATAAGTCTGCAACATAATATTCAGGAGTTTCCAGATTTATTAAGTGAC
>CALCTT010000087.1 GCA_937906895.1 uncultured Clostridia bacterium
GAACAAAAGGCTAAATGCGATGCAATAGAATTGTATTACACCGTAAAGGTTAGTAGCAAGTAATTAACACTTTTCACTATTTCTATATTATAAGATGTAGATTAGTTCTACTATACATTGCAATGCTATTTCGTGAGTTATCGTCTTTGGTAAATTGTGAACTTCGTTGAGAAACGCAAAGTAGCAAATAGAAGACCTCTATTTTCCAAGTAAAGACCTTACTTGGTTTTGGAAGACCTCCAAAGCGAAAGCAAAAGCGGAAAGCACCAACTTGATTACATCGTTTCATCGGGAGAGCCACCTTTTCATCGGGGTGGCTTTCTTTTTGTCGTATATTTATGTGCATAAAAATAGGGCTACCACTCTTGGCAACCCTACTTCGTTGTAATCAAATTGTGTAATCAAATATGGTAAGTTATGTTATTCCACACGATAAATGGTTTCAGTCACTCCCTTGGCATTTAGTCTTGAAGTCTTTTTCAATGGCACGAAGTGTTGCATCTTTGGATAGCGTCTTGTGCCGAACATCGCTTGTACCTCAACTTCCCTATCGTGCTTTGTAATCTTGTCATAGATTGTGCCACTTTTGCAGTCAAAGGCGAGTTCCACCTCAAAGCGATTGTAAAGCGAATGTGTGTCTTGTGGTGTAAGTGCCACTACATCGTTGAATAGTGTGAACATTACCGACACTTTGTTCTTGCAGAATGTGGACTTGCTATCAAGGTTTGCTTTGTCGTAAAATACACGATACACAGACCAATCAATGCCCGACAAGTTGAGGATTGTCAATACATACTTGAAATGTTCCAATTTAGCCACAATAAACGGCTTTTTAGCCCCTATCGTCATCTTGGCAATATCTACCTTCATTGTGCTTTTATTCGTGCTTAAATCGACAAATAATGCGTTAAATCTACGACTTATAAGTTCCGCTTCAAATGATGTACGAACAAGCATAATGGCAGGCTTGTCAAAATTCAAGGTCATTGCTTCCATAATAATTTTTCTTTCTTTCGTTGATAACTATGTTCTTTAACTCAATATTTAACCATAAGTATTTGCCGTCTTCACTACGCTTGACAAAGTTCTTCTTCGCCAACTTGTGAATGAGGTTTTGGACATCCTTGGTCTTTACACCGAAGTCTTGTGCCAACTTTGAAGCCCAAGTATCAATGCGTTTATTGCCCAACCAACGGCTATCGTTAGACTTCCTTGCTTGGTTTTGGTTGTAGTGCTTCAATCTTTCGCAAATGAAAGCCCAAAAGACAAGTTGAAGTTCTTTAAGTCCCGTTTCACTTGGCAATGCCATATAACCACCATCAATCAAGTCCCTTGGTGCTACTATCTTCCAATAGTCAATATAAGGCATTTCCAACAATCCCTTTGACATAAGGCTTGCTATGATACCATTGCGACCTTTCAACGAGCGTTCAGAGATACCGCATTTCTTGGCAATCTTTGAATAAGACACCCTTGGCAACTCCAAAGTTTCATCGTCACTAATGTCTATGGCATCGTGAACAAACTCCATATCGAGGTTTCCGTCTTCATCGAATACGCAATCTTGACGAGTTATTGCGTAGTTAAGGAGTAACGAGTAAACTATTTGCTCATTGGTGCTTAATGAACACCACTCCTTGTAGTCTGTTAAGAATTTTCTATATAACATCGCTTTACCAATTTGATTACGGTGCAAATATACAACATCTTTTCCAAATATGCAAATTATTAAGGGGGTATTTTTTGCATATTTACTAACAATCTTTCAACATACGACAAATAGGACACTAAAAGCGACAAAAAGAACATAGGTGCAAAATGTAGTAGGGGGTACTACGAATTTCACCATAAACAAGTAAAATAACATTGTTGTAACAAACACCAAGGTGCAAAATTAAGTACCCCTATGGTGCAAAATGTAGTAGGGGTAGGTGCAAATCGTAGTAGGGTAGGGTGCAAAATGTAGTACCCATCATAATAATATATACATAATAATAATAACATAATAATATATATCATAATAACACACTTTTTGCAAAGTGTGAAGTGAGATTTTCTTTGTTTCTTTGCTTACGCAACTATGCCAATGTTATCTTCTTTGTCTATGCTTATGCTTACACCTACCAATGGCAATGTTATCTATATATATAGTATATGTGTATGCGTACATTATTGTCTATTGCCTACGGCAATGCCAATGCTATCTTTTTATTAAAAAATTATAAGGGCGACAGCCGACAACGAAACGCACCAACAACACCATAATGCCAACACCCATTTTAAGGTCAATATAAGGCGATTTCAGACACTTTCTTTGTGAAGACGATAACTTGTACCACCCAATGCCTAAAAACGCTTAAAAACGCTTATATGGGTACAAAGTGTTGAGAACACCAAGATAGCAATGTCGTAACACTACTACTGCCTACAATGCCAACTTCCAACAATGAATATTTATGCACGAGTGTTCAAAATGTCGCTAAAATTGGTCAAAAAGTAGGATTGTTGAAAAAATGTTGAAAATATGCAATTTTTTATGGGGGTAAAATTTGCATAATCGAAATAAATGTATTATCTTTGTAGCAGAAATAATAAAAGAACGATGTAACGATGAACGATGAAGTGAAATATAAGATAGTAGAACTACTTGCAAGGACAGGAGTTATAAGAACAGAGTGCAATCGCATCTGTGGCGACAATCCCAATATCGAGGACTTGGAGCAAGAAATCACTATTATCTTACTTGAATATGACGCTGACAAGATTGTGGCGATGAACAAAAGCGGTAAACTTATAAACTTTATACGCACCGTCATCAAGCGACAATATAAAAGCGAGAACAGCCCTTTCTATGCTACCTACAAGAAGCATTGTAGATACGAAAGCGAGGGCGAATGGGATAGATTATTAACAAATATAAATAAGGAGGAAAGCAATGAAGTATTTTGAAATCCCACAGAACAAGTATGTGGAAAAGATGAAAGCAGACTACGCACACTGCGTTGAAGAATGTGCGATGAATAGCGATGAATGTTTGGTGTTCCGTATTTTCAACCGATTGAGCGAAGAAGAACGCATCTTGTGTATGGCAATGAGCGAATACAAGAGTAGCAGGAAAGTGGCAAAGGTGTTGGGAACGAATAACAACTATGCAAGCAAGGCTTTGAAAGAGTTGAAAGCGAAGATAGCAGACATTGCAAGCGAAGAATTGAAGAATGTTTAATTTATAAAAGTATAGAACGATGAACGATGTAAAGACAAAGTATGGTATCAACAACAAGGTTGTTAGAGCCAGTGAGAAAAGCGAAAGCGGTAGAGTGGTAAACACCAAAGCGTACAACTGTTGGAAGAATATGATGAACAGATGCTACAACGAAAAGTTGGGTATCAATCATAGAAGCCGAGTATGCGATGAATGGAAGGTGTTTGAGAACTTCAAGAAGTGGTATGATGCACACTACTACGAGGGTGCTGAACTTGACAAGGATTGGAACGGCTACCATTGCCACTATTATAGCCCCGAAACTTGCGTGTTTATGCCGAGGGAACTGAACCTATATCTCAAAGACAAATGCGTGTCAGAACGAGATTATACATTCAAGAACGGCAAGTATATCGCACAATGCTATATGGGTGGAAGACAACGCTACTTGGGTAGATACACCGACCTACAAGATTGTATTGAAGCCGTAATAACCGCAAGACGCTCTTATGCACTTGGTGTCGCTGATAGATTGCGTATTGATGGCGAATACTTGGGCAAGACACTCATAAGCGAGGAAGCCTACAATGCGGTAGTAAGACACAAGTGGGCATAATTAACACTTTTTAACGAAAGTATATTACTATTTAGAACGATGTTGAACGATTTAATGTATAGGAGAATTAACGATGAATAAGCAGATTTTAGACAGACGAGTTATCGTGGTAGATACCACAACAATGTTGAAATATACAATGCCAAACAATAGTGATGCGGCATTTCTAATGGGAGGAACAACCGAGAGAGTAAGACAGAAACTTGCAAAGGATAGCGGTAGATTGCTATATGACAAGTATCGTGTGTTCCACTACACAGAAGAAAAGTATAAGGAACTTTCAGAACAAGGGTATGCAGATGGTGATGTATATAAGGCATTAAGACCACAATACGAACATATACTCGTACCACGCACCCGATACCCTTGGGAAGTTGCATAAGCGAGAACATAAGTTTCACTCATAATAGATAAGTTTTTGTGTCTGACAACACAACGAAGTGGGATAGTCGTGAGGATTGTCCCACTTTTCACTTTTTAACAAACCTACGCAAAAGTATATTAAATAATATAAACATAAGGTATATATGCTGTATTTTAACATTTTGATGATAGTCTTCATTGCCGTCTATGTGATAGACATAAGCGGTTTTATGGTAGCGGTGAACAAGACCGCATATAAGGTGCTTTACGGCTCTCAAAAGCGTTACGATGGGTTATGGTATATCCCAGTGCTTTCGTGTGCCAAATGTGCGTCTGTATGGGCTACAATCGTGTATTGTCTATGTAGTGGAGTACCATTCTTGACAAGCGTATTCTTGGGCTGTGTGGCAAGCCTACTTGCCATTGTGTTATCACTTGCAATGAAGCGTATGTTGTATTTAGTAAACAAATATATAGGATAATGGATATGGAACTGATAAGCATTATTAAGCAAGCAAGCACCAACTATACGATTGACTACATTTCGTATGAGCAGAAGCAGGAACTTGCAAAGATGTATATGGAGCATTGCGGTAAAGCCTTGGATATGTTATGCCCAAGATGTATTATTACCGCTTGTATTGAGATTAGTAAATGTGTAAATCTTGACGATTATGGAAAAGGTAAAAGACGAAAAGCGACTAAACGAAGCCGTTGAGATTGTATATCAAGGACTTTTAGACGGCTATGATGCTGACACCATTTGTCGTGCCAACGGCTTTAAGGGCTACTTCAAGACAAGTGTTATCAAGCAAGCGAAAGCAAGGTTTAATGCCTACTTGGAGAATACGGCAGACGAGGATAAGGCACAGATACTTGCTATGTATATGGACTTGTACCAAAGGTCAAAGGGTATTGGCAACTTGAAACTATGTGCCAACATACTTGATAGCGTGTCAGAGATAAAGAATGTGAAGCAGAACACCGTAGTGTTGAAACAAGAATTTGATGTAGATTGGCAATAAGGGTATGGCAAGGGTAAAGATAAAGTTGATACGCCCCCTATGGTACCAAAGACCGATTATAGACGCTTTGGAGGGCAAGGAATATAAGTATGTCGTAGGCTGTCTTTCAAGACGAATAGGCAAGTCTATATTGGCTAAAAACTTCCTTGTCAAGTATGCTCTTACCCACGACAACGCTTGTATTGGATATGTAACACCGACAAGCGACCTATCACGAAAGTTTATAAAAGCACTTGTAAAGGCTTTGAAAGGCACAAATGCCATAGAAGCAAGCAATCTTACCGACAAGTTTATAGAATTTACGAATGGTAGCATTGTGTATTTTATGAGTGCCGAAAGTGGCGACAACAACCGAGGTAGTGGCTTTGACCTTTTGATATACGATGAGGCTGCATACATTGGCGATGATGTGTATAATTATGTATTCAAGGCAATGGAAATGCAAGCCAAAAAGGTATTGCTTATATCTACACCGAATGGAAGTGCAGGATTTTTCGCAACGGCATTTGAGCGAGGACAAAGCAACGATGACAAGGATAAGCACTACATAAGTTTTAGGACTACGCTTGCAGAGAGTGGATTGTATGGCGAAGATGTAGTGAACGACATAAAGGAGAGTGTAAGCAGTATCGTGTATGCCCAAGAGTATGATTGTTGCTTTTTGAGTGATGGTATATCTTGCTTTGGAACGATACCATACATTGAAGCGTATGCCGACAAGACAGAACGCTTGTTTGCAGGAATAGATTTTAGTGGTGATGGTGCTGACGAGAGTATGATAACCATTGTGAACGATAGATGTGAAATGGTGTTCCAAAAGGCTTATAAGCGTGGAAATACTGCAAGTCTTGACGATATGGCAGACATATTGAACAAGTACAATGTTTACGCTTGCTATGCCGAGAAGAATAGTATGGGTAGCGTTAGCATAGACTACATTTCCAAGCGTTTTAGGAAGATAGAAGCACTTACTACCACCAACGAAACAAAGCGTGAATATGTGGAGAATGTGATATTGAATTTCCAACAGAAGATAGGCGGTGTAGTGAATAGCACCGACAACACCCTACAATTTGGAAACTTCATTATGAAGCGAACACCAACGGGCAAGATTACCTACTGCAATAGTAGCGACAACATACACGATGATAGACCTATATCCTATTGTCTTGCGTGTCTTGCTGTGCGTGATATGGGAACATCTTATTGCTTTAATTAACACTTTTTATAGGTTATATATTACAAGATATAAGAACATTTAACAGATAGGCTATATGGGATTTACGATTGTAACATTGGTAGCATTGGTAGTGGTGCTGTGTTGTACTTGTTATAGATTACATAACAAGATTGGTATTGTTGAACGAGAGCGAGATATGGAGATTGCAAAAATGGAAGCATTGCAAGCAAGATATGAACGGCTCATAAAAATGGAGGGCTAATAATGGCGTGGTATGAAATTGTAACCTTGTTGGTAGGAGCATTTGGCGGTATAAGTGGATTTATAAGCATCTACAATGCGAAATCAAATAAAGACACGATAGATATTACAAACCTATCGAAGATGCTTGAAGAAGCAAGAGAAGAGCGTGATATTATGAAGCAAGAACACGCTGAAATGAAAAAGGATATGGAGCAACACTTGGAAAGTCTTAAAGACGAACTTGCAAACATCGAAGAGCGTGAACGCAAACACCTTGCGTCTATTTATAGAGCGTATAGATGTCCGCTTTACGACAGACAAGACCAATGTCCTGTGCTTGTAACCTTTGACGAAAACGAGTGTGATACTTGCACCGACAAGAAATGTAAACAATAAATGTTATATGATGCGAAACTTGAAATTATACACCGCAGACTTGGTAGATACTATTGATGGTGTCGTAGGCATTTCCATTGTTAAAGAACCTGCAAATCGTGGGTTTTTTAGCGTTGTAGAGGACAATGGCGATAGTATGCTTGTAGCGACACCTATCATTGTGGCAAATGTGCCTATCTACCGAAATAACGGCACTTATGGAGAGCATTATGTGGTATTCACACCCGATGTTATCAAGAGTGCTATGGAAAAGGCGACTGAAAGCAAGACTATCTACACCTATGATGTAGAACACAATGAACAGCCTATTGATGGCATTATGCTTACGCAGAGTTTCCTTATAGATTATGACAAGGGAATAACCGCATATAAAGGCTTGTGTGGGCTTACAGACGGTACTTGGGTAGGATTGTTTAAGGTAACGGATAAAACGCTTATAGAGGGCATTAAAAACGGCATTTACAATGGTGTAAGCGTGTCTATGTATGCAACCTATGAGGAAGTGTCATTGCAAGACGCTATTGATATGTATAACTATTTAATAAAGTTTTAAGATATGAGTGTACTTGAATATTTTAAGGGTAAGTTTACCTTTGACATTGAAGACAATGTTATCAAGACTGCCGTAAGGGATAGGGTAGGCTTGTGGGAAGACGATATGACGATTGACGCACTTGGAATGTTCGTTGAGCAATCTGACCTTATCGTAGCCGACATTATAATGGCATACTACCGAACACCAAACGGATTGAGCAAGGACTTTTCAGCAGGAAATTTTAGTGTAACACTCCGTAGCGACAAGCGTACTTTCAGCGATATTGCACACTTGTACCAATATGCACAGAGCATTTACAAGAAGTACGATGATGTAGCATACGAGGGCGAAGAACTTAATGTATTGAGCGTATGAAAGCGTATTTAGACAAGATGTTTCCACACTCACTTAAAATGCGTAGGGTTTTGGGACAAGGCAGTATCGACTATGATTATGCAGATGCCTTTGAAACAATGTGTTCTGCCCAACTGAAAAGCATTGAGAGTGGAATGGATAACGCACGATATACCATTGTATGCCCTTATATTGACCCAAGCAAGTGGGAGGGCGATAGACAATGGTTTTTTGCAGAACTTACGATACTTGGTAAGACGCTTACAAAGGGTAGAGTGCTTTATGTGGATAACACGAAGATTTATACCGTAGGCGGTGTGCAAATGGGCTGTACTATTGATGTTTTGTTCCCTACACAAAACTTGTTATAAGTACAAATTAACACTTTTTGCATTTTGTATATTATATATGTGTAAGATTGTATAAAAATGAACAAGAAACTTGTAGAATTAAGAAAGACGCTTGGTAAGTTTATTAGTAACTTTTCCGTAGCGAAGACAGAAGATGGTGCAGAAATCATCTTTGATGGCGATAATGTCTATGAGGGATTGGAGGTAAACACTTACAACGAGAAAGGCGAAGTAGTGGCTTTAACCGATGGCGAGTACACAATCAATGGTATCAAGGTAGAGGTGTCTAACGGCAAGGTAGCAAGACTTATTGATAAGGAAAAGAGCGAATTGCCGAAAGATGGCGACAAGAAAGACGAACCAAACGATAAGCCAAAAGACGAGCCTAACGATGATGGTAAGAACGATGAACCTACCGAAGTGGAAAAGGCATTGAAAGAGGAAAATGAAGCCTTAAAAGCCGAAGTAGAAGCATTGAAAGCCGAGGTTGAAAAGCATAAGGCAAAGGTATCTGACTTGAAAAAGGAAGTAGCAGACCTTAAAAAGCAACCAATGGCGAACCCCGTTCCACAGAGAACTAATATGTCGTCTAACGAAAGAGTAGAAGTGTCTGACAATGTGAAAGGCACAAAGTTTGAAAGAGTGTGTAACATATTTAATTCGTAATATATTATGGGATTTAACAAAGAAGCACTGCCACTTTATGTTGAGCAGAACAGCAATAAGCTGATTAGAGATGTGATTTTGGGTTCTGATACCGCAAAGGAATTTACTTTGCAGACTGGTGTTAAGACACAGACAGCCCTTAATCTTGTAAGCACTAACATCGTATTCCAAGATGGTAGCACTTGCGGTTTTAATGCACAAGGCGAAAGCGTACTTTCACAGCGTACCATTACCGCTAACCCTATCAAGGTGAATATGAATTGGTGTGATAAGGAGTTGATGAATACTGCATTACAGCACGATGTTCGTGTAGCCGCAGGACAGAAGACACTTCCTTTTGAAGCAGAGTTTGTAGGTGATGTTATCGCTAATGTGAACAACGCTTATGACCGTATGCTTTGGATGGGTGATACTGAAAGCACTGACGCTGTATTGAAGTGGACTGATGGTATCGTTAAGCACCTTACCGCAACTGATGGTATTACCGTATCTGCACAGAAACTTACTCACGCAGAGGGTAACTACAAGGAAGCCGTAGATGCAGTTATCAAGGCTATCCCAAGTGCCGTTATCAAGAACGCAACCGTATATATGGGTTGGGACTTCTATCGTGGTTACATTATGGACTTGCAGGCTGCAAACCTTTACCACAATGCAGGTGATGGTCTTACCGCTGGTGAAACATTCTACCAAGGTTCTACTATCCGCATTAAGGCAGTAAGTGGTCTTGATGGTACAGGTATCATCGTAGCAGGTGACAAGCGTAACTTCTTCCACGGTGTTGATATGCTTGGCGACCAAGAAAAGTTTGACCTTTGGTATTCAAAGGATAATCGTGAGTTCCGTTTGGCAGTAGAGTTTAACCTTGGTTCTCAGGTTGCATATCCTAACAAGGTTGTTATCTCACAGAACGCTTAAAATAGGGCTTTCTTCTTTTCATTGATAATAACTATATATAGAGGGCGGTGGTAGGAAGCAAAACTACTACCGCTTTTTAATTAAAAAGTAGAACGAAGATATGTCTGAGAAGTTAAATATGAGTGTGTTGAGCGTACCCAATGTTACGACAACACGATTTAGTGAAAAGGTAATGAACACCAACGACTATGTATCGTATGGTGCTGACAATAAGTTTCCCGACTATTTGTGGCAGAAATATACCGATTGTGCTACACACCAAGCCATTATCAATGGTAAGGTGGACTACATTCTTGGCAATGGTCTTACAGATGGCGACAAGGTGGTAAATAGCAAGGGCGAAACATTGTATGAGGTGGTAAAGAAGATAGCACTTGACCAACAGATATTTGGCGGTTATGCTATTCAAGTAGTGTATAATCGTGGTGGTGAGATTGCCGACATTTATTGGGCAGACTTTACCAAGTTACGCTTGTCAAAGAGCGAGAAGCAAGTATATTGGTGTGATGATTGGAATGGTTATCAAGCAAAGCCTATTGCCTACGACCTTTTCAACCCCGAAATGACGAACAAGACTACACAGATTTTGTATTGTCGTGCATCTACTTGTAGAAGTTTCTACCCTATGCCGAGTTATACAGCCGCACTTGAAGCGATAGAAACCGAGATAAAGATACAGAACTACCACTTGAACAACCTTACCAATGGGTTTAGTGCAAGTACGCTTATCAATATGAATGGTGGCATACCAACGAAAGATGAGCGTGATGATTTTGAGGAACGCTTGAACGCAAAGTATAGCGGTGCTGACAATGCAGGGAAGTTGATTATCTCTTGGAACAAGAACAAGGAAACGGCTTGTAGTGTTGAAAAACTTGAAGACGACAACTTTGACAAGAAGTTTGCACAATTAGCAAAGGACACACAAAGAAACATCTTCATTTCGCATAGAGTAACAAGCCCTTGTCTGTTTGGTGTTGTACCCGAAAACACTGGGTTTAGCAAGCAAGAGTATGAGGAAGCATTTGAGGTATTCAATCGTACCATTATCAAGCCTTACCAAGACGATTTGAGTATTCAGTTACGCAAGGTCTTGAACAAGGACATTGTGTTTGAGGTATTTAGTCTTACATCTTCTAAAAGTGAATAAATATGTGCGAGAATGAATATATATACAGAAGTGGGGACACAATCCAATTTGAGATTGTACCCGACAACGACTTTTCTTTGAGCGAGATTGTAGGTGTGCGTCTTGTCAATAGAAACGGCTATTACATTGAGCCTACAAAGGTTGATAATGGCGACAGATACACCTATACGGTATCGAGCAGAGATAGTGCGAATATGACACTTGGCGACTATTCCTTGGAAATCAAGTATGGTAGCGAGGTTGTGGAGATTATTAACGAACACGCTTTTACATTGAAGCGAAGCACCTATAAAATTGTATAAGTTATGAAAGTGATATTTTACAATGCAGATAAGAAGCGTAGTTTTGATGTAAACTTTGCTTTTGGAAAGGGTGGCAAGGATGGTATCGGCATACCCGCAGGAGGTACAAGCGGTCAAGCACTTGTCAAGAATAGCGATAGGGATTATGATTGTTCTTGGGTAACACTTGAAATAAGTGGCGAGGGTGGCGAACAAAAGGAAACACAAGCCGATTGGAATGAAGCCAACCCATTAAGCCCTGCATACATCAAGAATAAGCCCAATATACCGACCAAAACAAGCGATTTGAACAACGATAGTGACTATGCTACCAAGTCGTATGTTGATGGGCTTATAGGCGATATAAGTGAGGTTTTGGACGAGATTAACGGAGAGGTTATCTAATGGATAGGAATACAATAAACATATCCAACATTGAAGCCTATATGAGTGAAACATTGGGTGGTGTCAGCGATAATGTTTTCGTTGGCACTTTACCCGACACTCTATGTAGTGAATGGCAAGATATGTGCTTGGTAGATTGTAGTGATGCCATTGACGATATGAACGCTTATGGTAAGGGTGTTGTAAGGGTTTACTTGTATGCAAGACCGAAGACCAATGGCGGTAAAAATCTTGGAGTGTTGTGTAAGTTGGAACAAGCGTTGAATGAATGTTTACGATGTGCAAGTGATAAGCACTATATGGTGAACAGACGCACAGCATACACCGATTATGACAATCGTATAAAGTGGCATTGTAACATTGTTGAATTAAATTTAATGTGTGTATAATATGGGTACAATAATAGATAAAATGAACGCTGTATTGGCTTCAAAAGAGGCTATTAGAACGGCTATCGAGGGTAAGGGTATAGAAATCCCTACAACGACAAAATTTAGCGAATATGCGTCAAAAATTGAAGCCATTGAAGTAGGTGGTGGTGGTAGTGGTAGTGGTGATGGAGCAAGTGCATTTGCAAGATTTGACCATTACAGACAACTTGTGCAAGACATCAAGGCACAAGCAGACCCGACAAAGGGTAAGTTCTCTATCATATCGGTATTGAAGTGTGGATTTGGTGGCATTACATACACAAGTGTCTTTGGTGCTTTCTATTCTCCATCGGGCGGTCTTATGACTAATGACGGAAGAACTTGGAACGAGGGCGAAACACTAAAAATCCCTGCCGTAGAATACAATGGCGAGTATTACATTTGGGCTATTGAGTATAGCGACAGCCTTAGTGATATGAACTTCCAAAAAGGTTGTATTGCTTGTGGTATCGTGGTGAATGATGCAAGTGTGGCAAGCACTACGGTTGCTTATACAATCTACACAAGTAACCCACAGAATATGATATACATCGACTTTGGTGGATTGGCATTTACAAGTTACAACTTCTACCAAATGTTGCAGAAGAACTATCGTACATTTATGGGTTGCGACAACTACAAGTTTAA
>CALCTT010000088.1 GCA_937906895.1 uncultured Clostridia bacterium
CGAATGGTCAGACAGTAAAATTCCTTGATGATAACGCAACCTATCTCGGCAATCAACTTGAGTGTGAATTTGGTGGTGACAGATGCTTCGGCATCGTGGCAAATATAGACTTTCTACTCGTATGCACCTATGAAGAAAATGGCGAAAATCCTGAATTGATTGTATATAAAAAAAGATAACAACTATACGAGCAACAGTATTTTTCACTGTTGCTTTTTGTTTTGTGAGTGGTATAATTAGTTTATTGAGTTAATCCTGCCGAAAGGCTTGATTATAAATATTATTTTAAAGGAGATTGCTTTTTGAGAAAGACAATCAAATCATTGGAGATTGTAGTTTAACCGGGAGGTTTGGCAATACAATCACACCAACCTCCCAATATTGAAGTCAACAATTTTCAGGAGGAAAAACAATGAATAAAAATGACTATATTATCCGTTCAGAAAGAAAAGAAGAACACAGAGAAGTTGAAAATCTTGTAAGGGAATCATTTTGGAATGTGTATCGTCCCGGTTGCCTTGAGCACTATGTACTCAACCAACTTCGTAACGATGACGCATTTATCCACGAACTCGATTTTGTTATGGAAAAGGACGGCAAAATCATAGGACAAAATATGTTTATGAATGCTGTTATCCAAGCCGATGATGGCAGGTATATTCCAATCGTGACAATGGGTCCTATCTGTATTGCTAATGAACTCAAACGTCAGGGTTATGGTAAAATTCTGCTTGATTATTCACTGCAGAAGGCAACTGAAATGGGTTTTGGTGCAGTTTGCTTTGAGGGTAATATTGACTTTTACGGAAAAAGCGGTTTTATCTTTGCATCTGATTTCGGTATCCGTTATCACGGTTTACCTGAAGGTGCAGATGTATCATTCTTCCTTTGCAAAGAACTGAAAAAAGGTTATCTCGATGGAATCACAGGTGAGTACACTCCACCACAGGGATACTTTGTAAACGAAGATGAAGCAGAAGAATTTGACAAACAATTCCCACCTAAAGAAAAATTGAAACTTCCAGGACAACTTTTCTAAAACGAACAAAACAAAGGGCAGTGCATTTCGGTGTGCTGCCTCAGTTTTAGCAACTCTCAAATTATCGAATGGAACTCAATTCTTCGACAAATCTGCAACAATATTTCACGCCTATGAAGTTAGCATTTAACCTCATAGGCGTTGTTATTATTATACACGATTAAATAGTCATTATATACCATGCATTATATTTTGTGCTATACCAAGTATCTGGATTCCTTTTTCTTGCAAAAGTTTCATATGTAACATAAACTTCTATACCACTTTCGCCATCGGGATTCAACACAATACAATTTGCTTGATTATTTGTAATGTGGTCTAATCCTTTATTAATCCAAGAGTTATAATCAAGGTCTTTGCTTTTAGCATTACCAAACAAAGTCAATTTAGGATTTAAAACATCCAAATACTCATCATTGCCACCTGTTTTTCTTCCATGATGCGGGGCAATCAATACATCTACATCGGTAACATCCGACTTATGGTTTTCTAATATATAGTCCCAAGTTTTTTCAGCAGAATCCCCAGCAAATATAATCTTTTTATCGCTAGTACGATAAAGAATTACATATGAACAATCATTGTAATCTCCAGTTTTATTGGCTTCATTAACTAAATCTTTAGTTGGAGCCAATATATATAATCCATCGCCTCCTGATTTATCTTCACCATCTCTGTTATAATATTGACCTATATTTCCCGCAAATAAATGTAATGTTTTAGGACTATCGGTTGATTTTCTTATCTCTTGATAAAAATCCCAGTCTTCCTTCTTATACCTTCCCCACTCACTGTTTTCATCCATTTCCTTATTGTTTTCAGTGTCCCAAAAATTCCACACCTCAAAATTGTCAAACAATTCTGAAATTCCATCCATATGGTCCATATCTGGATGTGTCAATATAAATCTAAATATTGTCTTTAACCCTAAATAATTAAAATACTCTATTGGATTTACAGGATAATTCTTTTGATTATGATTTCCAGAGGCACTTTCAAAAATTTGTACAATTGGTTTGCCATTTGAAACATCTATAACTGTATTGTGTCCGGTTCTGTGTTGGATTAGTGAACAGTCACCTTCATTAACGTTCAAAAAATGAATAATTCCCATAATTATTTTCTTCCTTTCTTTTCAATATAATTTTCAATTCGTTTATTTATGTAATTTGTCTGTTTTTTATAGCTAACAACAAAAACTGTCATTAACACTATAAAGGCCAACACAACTAACCATTCTTTACTAAACATATTAATTAAAATATCATGCAATTTCCAGTCATATATTTTTGCAACTAACAAAGAAAAGCAAATAGAAACTGTAGTTCTATATAAATTATTGGTTTCATTTAATACTTCAATAAAAAGTTCATCTTTTGATGCAGCGATATAATCCTTGTATTCACATCTTTTTATGAAAGGACCTATTTTCTTTATTTTCACCTTTGTTAAAACAGGCTCTACAATTAATGAACCTATTCTGCTTATTATCATTCCAACAAAATAATATATGAAAAGATTCTCTAACAAGCTTCCATTTGCGATTGTAAACCGAGTGATTTTATCGAGAATATAGCAAAACGCTATTCCAGGCAACAAATTATTGAATATGTTATATGATGAAATCTTTTCAGATACACTTTTAACAATATCTTCCATACAAAAACCTCCAAAACTAATTTTGCAATGATTTACAGTTTCTCTAATATATAAATCGTTATAAATCTACTTTTTGTGACATAAAATTACAATTTTCTTTTAGTTTTACTCTGTTGAATTCTATTTCTTATTTTTTTATAAACAATTGCAAACACAACTTGACTTTTTCTCCTTTTAGAGTGATATATAGGACACCTTGAAAGGAGATTTTTTATGACAACCTTAGAAAATTTGTATTACGGAAATATCGACCCTGCAAATAAATATATCAAGCGTGGTAGTGAGTATTCAAAACTCATAAACCTTTCTGTAAGGAATGAAGAAAAATTAGTACCAACACTCTCAAAAGAGCAAAAAATCATCTTTGAAAAGTACAAGGACTGCATTGCTGAAATGACCAGTATCGCAGAAAAAGAAGCCTTTATCCAAGGCATAAAACTCGGCATAAAAATCATCACAGAATCATTCCTCACTGACTGCGAATATTTTTAAGAAATATTATTATAGCCAACAGACAAAAGTGCCTATGAAGTTAGAAACTCAAATCTGACCTCATAGGCATTTATTATGCATTAAACATATTGAATATCATCTTTTGTAATCACAAGATTAATCTTCACATATCTTGATGATTGTTTTTGCTTTATCTACCGGATATGGTGCTACACATTTCATGCATTCTGAAACCGATACCACAGTAGCAACTCTCTCTTGTTGTGAATCTCCAATCGAAACTACTACTTTGTCACCAACCTTTACATCAAGGTCGCCAGTAAGATAACTGTAAGGTTTATTCATTCCATTAAATACTACTGCGCAGAATTTGTACACCTTTTTGTCTTCTGCCGAAAGTTCCTTTGAAATCTTTTTAATTACCTCATATTCAGCTTCTCTCGTTTTTAATCTTTCTTCTATTTTTATTTTTTCTGCATTTATGTATTCAGATTCTGTTTCAAACAAGTCGACATTTATACCAAATCTGTTATTACGTCTCCATTTTCGCCATGCGTACTTTCTCTCATGAACAGCATCATTGTATTCTTCTTCAGTTTCGTAATCAAGCGGGTCAATATTATATTGACTTCCATCTGCACAATGATTTCTCCATTCATAACGTCGTGAAAATTGATATTTTTCATTTGACACTTCAACACAGTCGATGTACTCATTAATCTGCTTCATAAAACGTGGAAATAGTCGTTGTATTCTTTTATCATCCATATTTTCTACAATCGGCATGATATTAAATTTGACTAATTCCATCATTTCAAGATTACGCCAATCTGAACAATCAGATATTATATAATCAATAATCTCTTCCATTGGTTTACCTTTTACAAGTGGGTTCAAAGATATTGCTTTAAAAATTTCTTGTGCTTCTGTTATCAGATTAAGCTCAAGTGCTCTTGTTACAAACCTATGTGAGCTATATATAATTTCTGGACTTTCTATCAATAACCCCTTGCGGAATTCATTATCATTACTTAATCTTTTAATAGCAACATCAATAAATTCTTCTGGATAATCATCCATTGAGCTTACAATTGACCCATAAAAATTATCATCATATTCTAAATACTTCTTATAGGGACCGAATTCTTTGATGCACCACACCCATATATCCACCGCAAGGTTAACATCTTCCTCGGCTATATTCATAAAAAGTGTAGGAAAATATACATTTGATTCTTCATCTTCATCAAGAACATCAACTGGTATTTGAAAGTTTTCTTTTACTGCTTGTCCCATGATAAATCCATCATAGACTGTTAAATATTTTGCAGCAACTGTATCTGATGAAACTATAAATTCACATTTTTCTATCTCATCCTTTATAGTTTTTCTATCTGATATGTATGCTACTCCTGTCTTTATATCAGAAAGTCTTTCTGCTGCCTGTTGCATTCTCTTATTAGGATACTTTGATTGTTCAACTGTCACTGCAGGGAATACAAAGATATCTTCATCTTCATCGTCATCGAAGAAGCTGTCATCGTCTTCATCTTCATCATCGTCATCATCTGTCTCTGCTTCTTCTTTTGCAGTTTCAAGCGCCTCTATATAGTCTTCTTCTGTGTCATAATCTTCTGGGTAAATAAAATACTCCGAACCATCTTCGCAGAAATCTCTCCAACTAGCATCTGGAACAATATCGTCGTCCTCTTCACTGCAAAAAAGGTCGATATCATCATCTTCGTCCTCATAATCGTCATCAGCAAAGAAAGAACTTGAAGTCGATTTATCTTCTTTCATGCATTCCTGCATTATGTTAAAAGCAATCCACTCTTCATCCAATGACACTTTACCGTCTCCATTAAAATCGAAAGGACTATTAAACAAATCATCAAAAAAGCCCATAGTTATCCTCTTCTCTAATAATCTTCACAGTTCAACATTGAATATTTTATCAATTAGTATTTTAACCTTTTTGAAATGAGTCAACTTTATATTTTTTATTATAAATTACTCATAATATTTAACAAACTCTGGTAACTATCAACATCGTGATACTTTACTTTGCTTGTGGAAATTTCATTGAAAAGTTTCTTTGCACAAGAAATTTTTGCTTGTTCAATTGGACGAAGATTAAGGCTTTCCATTGTTCCCTTTGTTTCAGCAACAAAATAAATATGCTTAACTGAACCTTCGTTAAATGCAATAGCCCAGTCAGGTGAATAATTACCAACAGGTGTTGGAATGTGGAATCCTCTTGGGAGTTTTGCATATACACAAACTTCATCTGCTGCATCCAAATCCTCTGCAAATCTTCTTTCGATGCTCTTTTCTGCTGAGCCATCGGTAAATACAAAGTCCTGAATTGCTTTTTGAGCTTTGAAAGCCTTATCAAAACTCTGACTACTCTTTTCTGCAGTAAAAATGTCATTGTCATATGTGCCACTTGTCTGGTCATATGAAATATGCTCAACTATCATTGTTGCTTTCTGCTCATTAATGAGTTTTACAACCTTTGAAATGAACTCCTCAGGATTGTGTTTGAACATATACAACTTTTCTTTTTGAAGACCCCCAAGGATTTTCGCAACCGTTCTACGAGTAAGAATAGTACCCTCTGCAACCTTACCAATCAAGTCATATTTCACACGGCTTGTTTCAGCGTGTTGAAGAGTCTGTGTGCGAGTTTTTGCAGTTTTGAATGAATCACCACGTTCAACTTCATGCTCATTCATTTCAGCCTTCTGCTGACCAACTGATGTTGTATATTGAAGTTGTGATACAATCAGTTTTTCGTTAATATGCTTAATCGATTTATTAATAAGTTCATCACCATCAAATTCAACCTTATAAGCATACTTATGATTTATGTAATTCCAGAGTGTCTGGAATTCTTTTTTATAGAAATTATCATTGAGAGGATTATCTTTAACCTTGGTTTCATTACCGTTGCTAATCATATCCTTCAATACGCCTTCATCAAATACAGCCTGAACAAGTTTATGAATTCCTTCACTCATTGGAGCAATATCTACAGGTAATGGAGCAAGCATACCTGCATTCAAATCTGCACGGTATTTGTCTGTAACCTTTCTGTCCATATCAACATAGCCATTTGCGATAAGGTAGAATTCAATATTGTTTGCAGTTTTAAGGTCAATTTCAGTTTGTACGCCATCAACATTAACGAATTTGCCTTTGAAGTATTCACTTGTTGCAGCAAGCGGTCTGTCGTAAAGCATAGTCTTAATATCTGACTGTAAATCAGCAACAAAAGATTTATAACTTTCACTTGCAATAACAGTAAGCATATTTATATCATATACTGTTTCACCACAAGTTTCAGCATCCATACGGTTACCTTGCTGATTTACACAAAGACGAAGACCACGGCCAACTTCCTGTCGTTTTGCAGTATTGCTATCGGAGTGTTTTAATGTGCAAATCTGGAAAACATTAGGGTTGTCCCAACCTTCACGAAGTGCAGAGTGAGAGAAAATAAATCTTGTTGGTTCATCAAAACTTAAAAGGCGTTCTTTGTTTTTAAGAATAAGGTCATAAGCAGAAATATCATCAGAAAATTCACTACCACGTTTTAATGAACTGTCAATACTTCTACCTGTTTTCTTATCAATACTGAAATAGCCTTTATGTACAGCAGAAACATCTGAACAAGTTGATTTCAAATACTTCTGATATGGGGTATCATACATATTTGCGTATTCGTTGAGTACACTTAAATACTCATCTTCAAACATCTGTCCGTACTCACCAAGTACCTCATCACCATTTTCATCATACTGACGATATTTTGCAACCTCATCAATGAAGAAAAGTGAAAGTGTTTTAATACCCTTATTGTAGAGTTTTTCTTCTTTTTCAAAGTGAGAAAGAATTGTCTCTCGTATTTGAATTCGACGCATATCTTTTTCAGAAATGT
>CALCTT010000089.1 GCA_937906895.1 uncultured Clostridia bacterium
TAAATTATAATTTGTCGGGATGTTTCAAATAGAATAGAACACCTTGTAGGGGTCATTCATGAATGACCCGTTCCAAAACGTACAGGAAAACTTTATTCGGGCGATTCGTGAATCGCCCCTACGAAATCTCCCCGACAAACTCCAATTTGTTGTACAAACAAATACGGCGGGGTCAAGACCCCGCCCTACCATTTGAAATTGAACATAATTACGAATTACGCATTATAAATTAAGAATTAATTTATCAGAACAATCTGTAAATCTCTACAATAATTGTCCAGAGTCTTGTGCTTTTAAGAATGAAAGCTATCTTATTAAGACACGCTAAAATGCCCTTATCTTCTTCAAAATCTTCTGTTGGTTCATTATCGATAACAAGAGCTTGTGTAAGGCAAATACCACCTTCGCCAAAAACTTCTACTCTTACATACTGGAAATCTTCTGCACCTTTGATTCTGTCAAGGTCAAGGTAAACGCCGTTTGAACCGATTTCGCCTTTGCAAATCACTTTGCCGTCAGCAATAAACTGAACTGTATGTGCATTGTCAGCCTTTACTGAAATCTTATGTCCGTCAACTGCAACCTTTGTAAATACAGGATACGGAATATCTGTATTTCTTACATCAAAGCCTTCTGCAGGACCGATAATATCATTACCGCAAGGAAGACATCTTGTCACCATAAATGATGCACCTGTCTGCATTGTTTTCTTGACATTTTCAGCAGTATTTTCTTCCATCATATAGATGTTGAAAGAACTGTCAATATTTTCGATTGTGTGAGCATCAGTATTACTGAAACCGATTACATTTTTACCATAAGGTAATGTGTACATGAGAAGATTATCCCAAAGGATTCTGTCGAAAGGAGTAACACTGTTTGTTTCGTTGAAAACTTCCATACCAAGACAAGAATCGTATTTAAGAAGAATGTCACCAAAGTATTTGATGTTCTTTTCATCACTTACTGATGAAATATTGTCACGGCTTTCTAACCAGTCACCGGGATGGTTGATAATTGAAAGACCACCGCATTTTTCTGTGAAAGCGACTGCATCTTCATAACCGTTTTCAAAGCCGCCATAGCCGTTGCCGATACCTTCAGGTAAGAAGAAAGCGTTGACATGTGCCTTTGTAAGTGTCATATTGTTAAGCTCATTCGCACCTACAACACAAGTCATGTGACTGCCTCTTACAGTACCGTCATAAAGCGGATATGTACCTGTTGTAATGCCTTCAAATTCTTCATCAGTAAGATGAGCTATCTTATAACCTAAAAGAGGCTGATAAGCATAAAGTAAAACTGTAGGCTGTTTTCTGTTCCATTCAACACCTGTTACACCATGGTCAGAATTTGCCAAAAAGTCGTAATCCTGATTGTAGTATTCCTTAACCATAGTTGCAAGGTCAACGCTTGCATCACTGTAAGTTGTATGAGAATGAAGAGAGCCTTTATATGCACCCCAGGCATCTTTGCCTTCCCAGATTACTTCGCTGTAAGGTGAAATGATTGCATAATCATCAACATCTGCTGCAAATGCAGTAAGGGTCAGCATAGGACTTAAACAAAGTGTCATACAAAGAATAAGTGAAATTATTTTTTTCATAATAAGACCTCCCTAATGGGATAATTATACAATAATTCTTTGAAAAATACAATATAAAATTTATAAAGATAAATTATAATTTATCGGGATGTTGGCTTCCCCTTGAGGGGAAGCTGTCACGAAGTGACTGATGAGGTGTAGGTTGCGGTAGCAACCGTTACATATCAATAATAAATTAGTTTTCCACCTCATCCGTCTTTGCCTTACGGCAAATCCACCTTCCCCTCAAGTAACCACTGATTAATTCTTCAAAAATATACAAAAATATGGTAAAATATATATGGGTGATATAAATGAAAAACCAATATACATTTACCGATATTGAATATAACAATCGAAGAAGAAAGACAAAAAGAGAAATCTTTTTAGAGAAAATGGATAAGGTAATTCCTTGGGAAGAATGGGTAGAAATGATAGTACCAATTTATCCAACAGGAAAACGAGGAAGAAAGCCACAAGACATTGAACAAATGTTGAGAATGTTATTGTTGCAAACTTGGTTCAATCTTTCCGACGAATCAGTAGAAGAAGCAATATATGATAGTTACGCTATGCGATGTTTTATGGGTGTTAATTTTGAAGAAACACAGGTACCAGATGCAACGACATTATGCAAATTTAGAAAATTATTAACAACCCACGAAATACAAGAAAAGTTGTTTTCTCATGTAAATCAAATATTAGAACGAGAAGGAAAAGCTGTACACGGAGGCACAATTGTTGATGCAACAATCGTAGAAGCGTCATCATCAAAAAAGAATAAAAGCAAATCAACAGACCCAGAAATGCACTCTGTAAGAAAAGGAACAAAATGGTATTTTGGAATGAGAGCACACATAGGTGTTGACCCCATACATGGTTTTGTACATTCTGTTGTAACAACAGCTGCGAACGAGTCAGAGTGCAAGGTAGCTCATAGACTCTTGCGACCTGATGACAAGGTTGTTTATGGAGATGCAGGATACTTAAAAATGGATAAATATGTTACCGACGGTATTGAAAGGGAGTATCGTATCAATAGACAAGTAGGAACATTCAAACGACATTATGGAGACGGTCTTTCTTGGTTTAAGGAAAAAGAAATAGAGAAAAGAAAAAAGTCGGTTCGTTGGAAAGTAGAATATGCTTTTCACATTGTAAAAGACATCTTTGGCTGGAGAAAAGCAAAATACAAAGGAATACGCAAAAATCAATGCCACGTACAAATGCTATTCGCAAGTGCAAATTTATATATGTTGGCGAACTATACATAATTACAAGGGTGTAGTCTGCCTAAAAATGATGAAATGAATACGAAATCGTAAAGATTTCAACAATAAACAATAATAAAAATATAACTTCCCCTCAAATAATTACTAACAATTCATTAATTTGAATTAATCAGTGTTTACTCAAGGGGAAGGCAACAGCCCTATAAACTCCAAGATGCTGCTAGCTAATAGACACGAAGAATTGCGAAAAAAACAATTTCCAAAAAATGCTTGATTTTTTTTATATTATATGGTATTATTTGCAATGTAAGAATATTCGTTGATTCAGAGAGTGGGGCGACCCGCTCTCTTGAATTTATGCGGATAATTTTTAAATGACAATTTAATATTTATTGGAGGTTTTTTATGAAGAAAAACACCGCCTCTGTGGTATGGGATATAGCGAAGCCCATCGCAGAAGAATTAGGTCTTATTTTATGGGACGTAAAATTCGTTAAGGAAGGTGCCAGATGGTATCTTAGAATCACAATCGACAAGGAAGATGGCGTCAGTATTGACGACTGTGTTGATATGCACCACGCTATTGACGGACCTTTAGATGAAGCTGACCCTATTGAGCAGGCTTACAATCTTCAGGTGCAGTCACCCGGTATCGAGCGTGAGCTTTGCCGTGACTTTCATTTTGAATGTTATTTAGGTGAAAAAATTCAGGTCAGACTTATCAAGGCTTTTGAAGGCAAAAGAGAATATAAAGGTATTCTTATTGACTACGATAACGACAGCGTTACAATTGCCATTGATGAAGAAACTGAAATGAACATATTAAAAAAGGAAGCATCTTGGATTAAAGCAGACGATTTTGAAGGAATCGGAAGCATTGACTAAAAATATTGGAGGTTTTACAGAAAATGAATAAAGAATTTTTTGAAGCAGTCGCGTTGATGGAAAAGGAAAAAGGTATTCAGGCTGATTATCTTTATGAAAAAATCAGCGAAGCAATAGTTAAGGCTGCAAGAAAAGACTATAATAATAAGGAAGTAGTTGCTTGTACAATCAACCCTGAAAAGTACGAAATCAGAGTTTTCCTCAATCTTAACATTGTTGATGAGATTATGGACGAGGACACAGATATTCTTCTTGAAGATGCATTAGAACACAGAGCAGATGCTAAAGTTGGCGAAATGCTCGAAATCGACCTTGACACAATGCAGTTCGGCAGAATTGCCGCACAGACTGCAAAGCACGTTATCCGTCAGGGTATCAAGGATGCAGAAAGAGGTCAGGTAATTAAAGACTTCCAGTCAAAGACAAAGGACCTTGTTACTGCAAAGGTTGGCAGAATTGACCCTGTTACAGGAAATGTTACTCTCGAAATCGGTAAGGGCACAGCAGTTCTTCCAAAGGGTGAACAGGTTCCCGGCGAAACTTTTACAGAAGGTCAGCTTATTAAGGTTTACATCAGTGATGTCAAGGAAACAACAAGAGGTCCAAGCATTATGATTTCAAGAACTCATTCAGGTCTTGTAAGAAGACTCTTTGAACAGGAAGTTCCTGAAATTTACGACGGTATCGTTGCAATTCACTCTGTTTCCCGTGAAGCAGGGGTAAGAACAAAGATGGCTGTAAGCAGCACTGATGAAAATGTTGACCCAATCGGTTCATGTATCGGTCCTCGCGGTGCTCGTGTCAACAGCATTGTTGAGGTTCTCGGCGGTGAAAAGATTGATATTGTTAAATACAGCGAAGACCCTGCTGAATTTGTTGGTGCAGCACTTGCTCCTGCAAATGTTCTTCAGGTTGAAATCATTGACGAAAACGAAAAGAAATGTCAGGTTACAGTTCCTGACCATCAGTTATCTCTTGCTATCGGCAACAAGGGCTTGAATGCTAAGCTTGCTGCAAAGCTCACAGGCTGGAAAATCGACATCAAGCCTGAAAGTGGTTTCTACGAAGGATAACCTTTAAAGTTAGGAGGCAAAATATGAAGCAGAAAAAAATTCCAATGCGAAGATGTAACGGATGTAATGAGCAAAAGCCAAAAAATCAGCTTATACGAATTGTTAAGAGTCCTGAAGACGAAATCAGTCTTGACCTTACAGGAAAAAAATCAGGCAGAGGCGCTTATATCTGCTACGACGTTGAATGTCTCCGTAAAGCAAGAAAATCACGCAGAATCGACAGAACCTTTGAAATGACCATACCTGACAATGTTTATGACAGTCTGGAGGAGCAAATCAAGAAAAATGATTAATGACAGATTAAAAGGGTTTTTAGGTCTTTGCAGAAAAGCAGGAAAAATGTCTTTAGGTCACGACGCGGTGATAACATCAATTAAAAAGCGAAATGCGAAATTGGTACTCACCTGCTGTGACACTTCACAAAGACTTAAAAATGAGATGAAAGACGAATGTTCCTTCGATAACAGAAATATTAAATATATTGATACAGATTTTACAATGAAAGAGCTCTCCCTTTGCATAAACGCTCGTGCAGGAGTTATTTCAATTGACGATTATGGATTTAGCCGTTTGATAATAGGAGGTTATGAGAATGATTAAAAAGTACAAGGTACATGAAGTTGCTAAAGACTTTGATATTCAAAGCAAATTTATTATAGAAAAGCTTTCAGAAAACTTTGAGGGCGAAAAGAAATCACAGACTGCTCTTGACGAAAAGGAACTTGATTTTATCTTTGATGTGATTACAAAGGAAAATTCAGTTAAGAGCTTTGATGAATATTTCAATGCTGTTCCTCAGGAAAAGCCAAAAGCAGAGCCAAAGAAAGAAAAAGCTCCTGCAAAGGATAAGAAAGAAGCAAAAGACAAGAAACCTGCTGAAAGCAAAAAGGAAAACGCTCCTGCAGCTGCTCCACAGCAGACTCAGCAGCCTAAGAAAAAAGAAAAAGACCAGAACAAGCCAATGCAATCTCGTACTAAAGGCGAAATGCGTCATATTGATACAAGAGCAAATTCCTTTGACGCTGAAAAATACAATGAAAAGTATGAAAATATTGCTCCTGCAAACCACCATCAGAGTGACAATATGGTTAAGAAGCAGAAGCTCAAACAAAAGAGTCAGCAGTACCGTAAGCAGGGTATGAGAAGCGGTAAGAAAGAAACTGAAGCAGAAAGACTTAAGAGAATTGCAGCAGAAAGAGCAAAGAAACCACCTGTAATCACAGTTGGTGACGAAATCACAGTCGGTGAACTTGCGTCTCGTCTTAAAATGACTGCTGCTGAAGTTATCAAAAAGCTTTTCACACTTGGTATGATGGCTTCTGTAAACGAAGTAATCGACTATGACACAGCTGAAATCGTTGCAACTGAACTCGGTGCAAAGGTTAACCGTGAAGTTGTTGTAACAATCGAAGAAAGAATTATTGACGACTCAGAAGATGATGAAGAAAATCTTGTTACCCGTGACCCTGTTGTAGTTGTTATGGGACACGTTGACCACGGTAAGACATCACTTCTTGACGCTATTAAGAATACAAATGTTACTGCAACTGAAGCAGGTGGTATTACTCAGCACATCGGTGCTTACAGAGTAAACCTTAACGGTCAGTACATCACATTCCTTGACACACCCGGTCACGCTGCATTCACATCAATGCGTGCTCGTGGTGCTCAGGCTACTGACGTTGCAATCCTTGTTGTTGCTGCTGACGATGGTATTATGCCACAGACTATTGAGGCTATCAACCATGCAAAGGCTGCTGAGGTTGACATTATCGTTGCTATTAACAAGATGGATAAACCGGGTACAACTGTTGATAAGATTATGCAGCAGCTTACTGAACACGGTCTTGTGCCTGAAGAATGGGGCGGTGACATTATCTGTGTTCCTGTTTCTGCAAAGACACATATGAATATTGACAAGCTCCTTGAAAACGTTCTTCTCACTGCTGAAATGAGAGAGCTTAAGGCTAACCCAAACAGAGCTGCAAAGGGTATCGTTATTGAAGCTCGTCTTGATAAGGGTAAAGGTCCTGTTGCAACACTCCTTGTTCAGAATGGTACACTCCATTCAGGTGACATTGTTGTTGCAGGTACTGCAGTTGGTCGTGTTCGTGTTATGGTTGACGACAAGCACCGTTCACTTAAGGAAGCAGGTCCATCTGTTCCTGTTGAGATTATGGGTCTTGATGAAGTTCCACAGTCAGGTGATGTGTTTAACGCAGTTTCTGACGAAAGACTTGCTCGTGAACTCGTTGAAAAGAGAAAGCAAGAAAAGAAAGAAGAACAGTTCAATCAGTATCAGAAGGTTACTCTTGACAACCTCTTCTCATCAATCAATGCAGGTAAAATCAAGACTCTTAACATTATCGTTAAGGCTGACGTTCAGGGTTCTGTTGAAGCAGTTAAGCAGAATCTTGAAAAACTCTCAAACGAAGAAGTTGCAGTTAAGGTTATCCACGGCGGTGTTGGTGCGGTAAGCGAATCAGATATTATGCTTGCAAACGCATCAAATGCTATTATCGTTGGTTTCAACGTTCGTCCTGA
>CALCTT010000090.1 GCA_937906895.1 uncultured Clostridia bacterium
CTGATGGTGTTTCGCCACCATTGTTGTCTTTGTTTCCGCCACATGCTGCAAGTGTCAATAACATTACAAGTGCTAACATAATCGCAAGAATTTTTTTCATAATATCCACTCTCCTATTTTTTTTAGAGATATTTAATGCATTGTTTTCCAATACATCAATTGTATTATAAAACTAATTATTCCAAATTACATTGTACTTTAGTGCAAAAATGAAAATTCGTCTAATAATGAATAACTGCAACGTTACCTCTAAAATGACGAATTGTATCAAATCGCGTAGTTTATGCCAAATCAGATACCACTATTGATACAATTTGTGTCCGTAGTGGTATCGTTGTTTTATATAGCATTTAAGCCATTTACAAGAATTAAGCGTTGCATTTTGAAATCAACATTCCCTCTTGCAACGCTTTTTATTGCTTATTAAGTAGATTAGTAAGAAAATCTCTCTTACCTATTGTTAAAATTACTGATAATCTTTAAACAGCTGATTGTTTAGCACACAGAAACGTCCCCAGTTAATCCTATGCCAGAAAAACCTTTGAATTACTTGATTGCATGGTTTTTATTTTGTTGTTTGGTGAGGATTTTGTAAAATAGTATAAATGCAAGTCAGATGTAAGTCAAAAACTTGCATTTTCTTTTCATGATGCTATAATTAATTGGAAAGGTGGTTATGGTATTATGAAATACTGCGTTGAAAATCAATTAAGCTTATTTAAATTTCACGATGCTGAATTCTCATTCACAAGTTTTGATAACTACAATCTGATTGTTTCCGTAAATCATTTAAACATCCACAAATATGCCAAAGAAAACCCTTATGATTGTGATATGGAAATTGATTCTGCAAACATTTCTTTTTACGAAATTCAGATAATCTCCTTTGAACCTATGAGAGCATATAAAGTAGATGACGACGGTAATTGGTATACGAATGAACCACAGATTATTTTTTCCAAAAAAGATGCTGAAATCCATTTTTTAAACGAACTAAAAAATGGTATAACGATTAACGGCATTGATATACATAATAAAAATAATAAAACATTCATTGAAATAAGCACTTGTGCAAAAAACAGCTTTTTTGTTACATTCTCTTTTAATAACGTTGCAATAGAATGGGATGAGTATTGTAAAAAGGCATGGTATGAATTACATAAACAATATAAGAACAAGGTTGTATTAGTAACACCAAATGGTGAATTGGAAACCGATATACATATTGTGTGTCACGAAGAAGATATGTATTATATGGGTAAACTTGAAAAAGCACCTACCGTCAATATCGGTATCCAATATCAAAGCAATGAAGTATGGGGGCGAGGTAAAGACTATTTATGGATTGATGCTTTTGCAGATTTACAAAAACAGTTGCCCAGAGATGTGACATTGAAGTGCTGTTTGACCTGCCGTCACGGTAATATGTGCCCTTACGGTAATAAACCCGGAGAAGTTTTCTGCACAAAGGACTTGATAATCACATCTAAAGAAGATATGTGTCGTTTATTCGACAGTGAAAAAGCTATTGATGATATGAAGAAGCGTTCTCGATTTTGTGCAAACAATTGTGAAGATTATCAACAGCAAAGTCGGGATAACTATACATATAATGATTATTTATATGAGCTTGACAAGTGATATCTTTTTCAGTGCAACTTTCCAAATCAAATACTACCATCCACCAATTGTATTGATAGTGGTATTGTTGTTTTATAGTGAAAATCGTGGCATTTAAGCCATTTACAAGAATTAAGCGTTGCATTTTGGGAGTATTCCACCCATCCTGCAACGCTTTTTATGTGTTATTTAGTTGATTAGCAAGAAAATATATCTAACCTATCGTTAAATTACTGATAATCGTTATTTTACTGAAATTGTATTGTTTTATTTAAATATTCCCATTATGACTACAAAATAAAGTCAAGAATACAGTTCTACTATTGCTTCAAAATAAGCATCAATATTTTCCCACTTCACTTTTGCGGGTATATCACAACCTGAAGAAATCATGAAGTTTGGATAATCTTTACATTCTTCAAAAAGTTCGATTACTTTATCTTTTATTTCGTCAGGTGTTGCAGTTGTAAAAAGTACAGGGTCAATATTACCCATAACAATAGTGTCCGTTGGCATTTCTGGTAACATTTTTACAAGTGGAACTGCGTTACCAAAATGGTAAATATCAGCACCATATTCTTTGATTTCGTCCGTCATATCACCGATTGCATCACCACAGTTGTGATAACAGATTATAAAGTTTTCGTCGTTTATTTTTTCAATGATTTCCTTAACAAATGGTGCTGAAAATTCAGCATTAAGCGATGGTGAAAGTAATCCTGCAGCAGGTTCCGCCATAATAACACCATCTGCCCCTGATTTTTTGAATTCGAGAATATAGTTTGTGATAAATTCGGTTGCTTTTGAAAGAAGTATTTCAACTTCATCAGGGCTGTCATAACATTCCATCATAAGTTCAGTCATATCAAAAAGACGACCTGCCAATGAATAAGGGCCAATTACACCACAAAATACGGGAACATCTTTAATTTCTTCTTTGGCCTTTTTGATGCCATCAATACAAATTGCAGTTCTACATGAGCCAACAGAAGGTACCGTGATACTTTCGGCATCACAAATATCGTCAATTACACCTCGTTTTACGGTTGGAACTTCGTCATCCTTAAAAACGATTTCGCAACCAAATGCCTCTGCTTCAACTGACAAATCCATCATATTAAGAGATGCACCCATGTTGCATCGGTCAAGTATTGCTTTCATTCCCTTGACTTGCATTTCGGGACTATCGAGCAACTCTTTCACGGTAATACCAAGCAACTGTGTTGATGGAAAAGACAAAATTGGTATGGTTTTATCTTTATTCTCAAGTATTTTCTTTACAATTGGTTTCATATTTTTAGTCCTTTTTGAAAAATGAAAGTGCTAAATCAGCAGCAGTCGCTGCATCAGGTGCATAACCATCTGCACCGACCTGTTTTGCAAAGTCTTCACTTACAGGTGCACCACCAACCATAACCTTTACTTTGTCACGAAGTCCTGCATCCTTGAGAGCATCAACAACATCTTTGTGATATTCCATTGTAGTTGTAAGAAGTGACGAGAGTGCTACGATTTGTGCATCATTTTCCTTAACTGCGTTAACAACTTGTTCAGCAGAAACATCTGTGCCAAGGTCAATGCATTCTATTCCTACACCTTCAAGCATCATTTTAACAAGATTTTTACCGATATCGTGTAAATCACCTTTAACGGTACAAATAACAGCTTTTCCGATTGGCTCAACACCTTCTTGTGTCAGATATGGTTTAAGAATTGCAACACCCATATTCATAGCCCTTGCAGCAATTAAAACTTCAGGCACATACACCTCATTTTTCTTGAATTTTTCACCGATTGCCATCATACCTGCAATAAGTCCGTTATCAAGAATTTCTTTTGCTGAAATATTATCCTCAAGAGCCTGTGCAACAAGTTCTTTTACATTTTTTGCTCTGCCTTTTTGCACGAATTCACATATTTCTGATACTACTGACATGGTTTAACCCTCCCAATGATTTTCAATTGATTCCCTTATAATCTCAACAAATCTACGCACCTTGTTCATATCGTTGTTGACTGTATAAACATCTCGTTGTGCGAATTCAAGTTTACAACCACGAGCAGTTTTTATTGTCTTTTCAATATGCTTACGAGTTGCATCTTCGTCAAGAGTTGCACCAACACCCAAGAATGTTGGGTTAGGTTTTCTGTGATAGATAATGCCTGAACCACGTAACTGTTCTGCCATAAAATCTTCGTCACACCAAGGTGAAATTGACACTTTTTTAAGATTAGGCAAGGTTTTTATGGTGTCCCAATGAGGATGAACAGGCTCACAACAACCGTAATTAAGTCTGCCAAACATAGATGCAATTTTATAGTAACATGGGAAAATAAATTCACGGTACATCTCAGGAGAAATACCTACTGTTTCCTGACTGTCCATAAAACCCCAAAGGTCAGTTGTCTTAATTTGACCTTGTTTATCAGGTTCGTCATAAAATGCTAATGAACCCTGACATACCCACTCAAAAGATTTATTCTGTAAAAGTACATTTTCACTTTCCAGATGCTTGAAATATGCAACGTAAGCATCTGCAATTCTATCCATCATTTCTTTGAATTCATCAGGATAGTCATACATTGAATAAAGCATATTTTCCATACCCATCATATGAACCATATGCTGTGTGGGAGTGGAGTAAAGTCCGTCACTGACAAGTCTGACTGGAAGAATATCACCGAAAATGTCATTGAAAAGTCCATTCTTTTGCGTTGTGCTTTCTTTATTGACACCATAGATTGTTGGTTGCAGGATTTTATCAAAATCATCTGCAAGGTCATCAATAATATGCTCAAACTGATGACCCATTTCTGTGCCGTCTGCTTTTTTCACTACAGTTTGTTTTATATGGTGACCAAAAAGAGTGAAATAGATGTCGTAGGTTTGTTGAAAATATGGTGGCACAACTTTGTCGTCATCAAATAATTCCATATTAACAAAGTTGTTAATGAGTTTATATTCAATCCATCTTGCCTGCTCGTCTTCACACTGTAATAATGGGTTAATAACTTCATGTGCAAAACTGCCAACCTCAATATGAATTGGTGGTCTTTCACCTTTGTACATATTATGTCTTTTCCAAAGTTCAACGCGTTCAAGATTTTTAGGTGAATTTGCGATTTCAAGTTGATGATTTGCAAGATATCGAAGTCTTTCTCTGTCTTTGTTGTTCATAAAATCAATCCCTTTGCGATTATTTATATTTCAATTATACGAAAAAAAGAAAAGACAGTATTTCAAAATACTGCCTTAAAGTTTAGAAATCCTAACATTATTAAAATTTCAATTTACGGAACCTACCAGGTGAAATACCCTCGTGATTCTTGAAACAATAAATAAAATTCGCTTGAGAGTTAAAACCTGTAAGATATGCTATGTCAGTTATACTTTTGTCTGTTGTGAGAAGATACTCCTTTGCATTGTTTATTCTTTCAGCAATAACATAATCATAGGGTGAAAATCCTGTCCGTTGTCTGAAAAGCCTTGACAAATGAGTTGGACTTATATGAAGTTCATCAGCAAGACACTGTGTTGTTATTTCTTCATCGAGATGCTCTGTAATATATTCTTTAGCTCTGATTACAATATTTCTACCTCTATCATTATTGTTTTCTTTAATTTCAGTTGTCACCAGTTGTACAAGTAAACGATGAATAGAAGAAGATGTTTCACCTTCAGTTACACTATTATCTTCTAAACTATTATATATCTTCAAAAACAATCTTTTAGTTTCACTGAATGCAGAGTCTTTGATGAGGTTGCCATTTCCGTTTATTATTTCGTTACAGAAATCACGACTATTTACTCCATCAATATGCATCCATAAAAACTCGGTATAATCGTTAGTGTAATATTCGTGAGGCTCAAAACAATCGAGTATTACAATACTGTTTTTTTGCGCTGTGACAAAATCACCTTTATTGTCACGAAATGTAAAACTACCGTCTTTTACAAGTATAAGCAAAACACTGTCATAATTATCACGAACAAGGTGATAGTTGTTATCACAAAAAAAGTGTCCAATACAGAGGATGTGATAGTAGAGTTTTTTAGCAAGGATAGACCTTGAAAAGAATTGTATCTGAGAATTCGGGAGTATGCCTGTATCAATCTGTTTCATAATTATCACCACAAATTCCTATTTATCGAAACAATTATACCACCCAGCATAAATAAAAAGCAACAGTTTTTAGGCTGTTACCTTTCTTGATAGTGGCATCGTTGTTTTACTGCGAAAATCGTAGTATTTAAGCCATATATAAAGCACAAACGTTGCAATTGGGAATTTCACTCCCCTCTTGCAACGCTATTTTAGTAAGTATTAACTTTAGCTTGGATAACAATTAATTTTATTATCCGACCGACAATAATTCTGACGGGTTAGTTGGCAAGGCAAATACATTTTCACCTTTACATTCCATTCCTGTGTTTGATACGCTGAGGAGTTTAGCTTTACCATTTTTGAGTTCATAAACACTAAGTGTAAAGTCCTTTCCCTCTTCTTCATTGTTTACGCTGAAAACACAGATGTAGCTTCTTCCGTTTGCTGTTTTGACATAATACGGTTCAATATATGAAAACCACTCTGTTTCATACTCTGAGGTTTCAGCATTTATACTAATGGCATGGTAAAACTTAGTTTCCTCATCATAATCACCTGAAACGACAATCTCATCTGTTTCATTGTCACCCACAGCATCAGTGTAAAACGGTGCTGATACAGGCAGACTTACAATATACTCATCGGGTACAACAGTATATTTTTCATTGAACAAATCGGGATATTCTGCAAAGGTTACCGTTACAACCTGAACACCAAAATTGGTTGGAGCAATGTCACCCGCATTGAAATAGAAAGTTACACCATTGTAATCGAGAGTCCATGTGATACTGTCCTCAGGAGTATTTTTAAAATATTCAATGACATCAGTATCACCAAAAGGCTCATCTTCACCTATACGGCGCATAATCTCTTTTTCAACTGTTGCGGAAATTTTTGAAACATCCGTAAAAACATCTGCGAGTCCAAGCTCTTTTCCGCTTTCAGTATCGTAATTGATTCCGTTGAAGGAGCGTGAGTCTTTTGCGCTGTAATATTCAAGGATGCTTACTGCAATACCGTCGGCACGTCTTACCTGAACATCAAGAGTTGAAACATAGGTCGAGAAGGCCTCACTATCCTTTTCAAATTCTTCTGTAGCAAAGGAGATATGATTATCCTTTTCATCTTCCATTGTTCGTTTTCTCATAGCAGAGGTTTCCAAAAGCTTTTGTGCAAGAAGCGGATATTGTTTCTCCATAGATTTATCAAGAGTAACATCCGAATATTCACTTCTTACAAGCATTGTGGAGGTATCTTCATACCACTCATAATGAGAAATGTATTCCTTATTAAGAGAAAGAACTTTTATTTCATCCTTTGTGTTTTCATCAGAAGTCTGCGTTGTTGAAGGAGTATCCGTTACATTTTCATCGGGATTGTCTCTTTTACAAGAAGCAAAGCCGATTATGATACATAGTGAAAGCAGAACACATACGATTCTTTTTAGCTTATTCATATTGATTAAAATCCTTTAACTGTGAATACAACAACCTCTGTTGCTGATTTATCTTCACGTTCTTCTGTCATAATTGTGATAATGCTACCATCAGAGAGTAATGCTGAATTGCAGAACCAAGGATAATACGTGCTGAACAAATCATCACCGGAAATTTCTGCAACAAACTTACCATCGTTATCCCAAAGAAGAACATCTCTCATATTGCCGTCAAATCCGATATATCCGTTTGCACTCTTTGCCATAAATGTGATACTGCCAAGACCTTCACCCTCAGCATCACACAATGTTTCCTGTAATTTGCCGTCCGTATTATAGACGAAAACCTTGTGTCCGCTGTCATCTGCTGCACTACCACATACATAAATGTTATTTTCGTCAACATTGAGGTGCATAATTGTATCAACCTCTGTAAAGTTCATCGGAACAGAAGTGTATGACTCACCGTTGAATGTTACTTTACTGCATTCACTTGATGTAAAGTAGTTAACACCCCATGTTCCTGACGGATGAATTGCAAGATTGTCAATATCCTCATAAGTTGTTGCAATTTTGTCATTTTTAATGCAGATGATGTCATTCATAGAACCGCTGAGCCAGAGTGTGCCGTCACTTGTTGCTTCAACACTTTCATAATCATCTTCCGGAAGCTCAATTACTTTATCAAAGGCTAATGCTCCGTCCACCAATATACATTTTCTCAATTCACCGTCAATGAGGAGATAAATATTATTGCCGACTGCTGCAACTGAATGGTCAAATGTTTCAAATGTAGAAATATGCTCATCAAGTTTAATCCATTGTGACTGGATATTCAAAGAACCTGCTGTAACACTCTTGTCTTCTGCAGAGAAAGGTGTTCCTTCCCATTCCCAAGGACCATCTTCGTTACCTATATCCTTAAGATTAAATGTTATGCCGTCGAGAAGTGCCTGAATATGAGCATCCTTGATGTCGGTTGCATCAAACTTTATGTAAACAGATGCATTTGCACTCTCAACACGATTGAAGTAAACGAGAGTTTCTTCGCCGTCATCATATTTAAGAAGGTCAACACCGCCGATTTTAACGGTTTCATAAGCCTTATTCACTTCATATTCGTACTGGTTAAAGCCATAGTAAACAAGGTCTTCACGGAAATCGTAAGGTTCGTCGATTTCAACGCTGATTGTTGCCTCGACTAAGTAATACTCTTCATCTTCAGGGTCAAGCACCTGAAGAACCGCTTTAGAGTACTCCTCTTCATTCTTGAAGCCATCTTCAATATTTATCCAATCGTCACTGAGTCTAATCTCAAAGAATGATGCTGTGATGTCTGCGTCGCCTGTAGGCTGTTTTATTTCGTTTGGTTTTTCAGGATTTTTATCACCGCAAGCTGCAAGTGAAAACAGCATTAAACATGCAAGAATAATTGCAAAAATTTTTTTCATAATAGTTTCTCCTTTTTTCTTTTTATGCCCAAGGGTCTTCCTCTACCGGAACACGAATATCCGCAAGACATTGAATTTCAACAAGGAACCATTGTCCTGTTGAAGGCTTCTTGCGAAGCTTCATCGGTCTTGGGTTATCCGCACCACCACTCTGAACATAGAGTGTTGCCCAGTTTTCGTTATCAAAAGAATACGGATTTTCAATAACCGTTATTTTATAAGGAACATTTGGCTTATAACTATTCTGTGGAGTTGCACCCTCAAAAAATGAACGCGCTTTATAGCCCTCAGAACCAAGGTGTTCTTTGATAAACTGCTTTTCTAATCCGCTGACTTCACCGGGACCTTTAAGGAAACCCAGCATTTCTATTGTGGCATCAGGATTGTGCTTGTAATTGCACAAAACCGCAAGAGTAAGTGCTGTTGTTTTAAAAGCAGAATCAAGACTTGATTCAGGAAGAGTCTGGAGTTCAGCAATATTTGTGGGAAGTGATGCAAAGGTAAAAGTTTCAGTATGGTTTCTCCCTTTTGCAACAGATTGAGCGGCATTGTTCACTGCTTTGTTTATTCCTTGTGAAACCTCTCTTTTGATTGCAGATTCTGCCTGCCTTTTAAGTGAATCAAAAAGTCCCATTGGTATCCCTCCTTAAAGATTAAATTTTATTTTTTGTTTTCCTGTTTTGGTTTTGGTGTTCTATCCAGATTTTTATAAAGGAAATTGTCATAACTGCCTGTTACAGCAAAGCTTCCCGGTCTTGTGTAAACCGTTGCATTCGCCTGCATTCTTACTGACTTGTTCTTTGATGCTATGGCAAGAATGATTATAAATCCCATAGCCATACCCACTACAATACAGAGAACGATTGTTTTTGCAGGGTTTTTACTGCTGACAGTTGAGGAACCGGTTGTATATGTATCTGTATCCGTTTCTATATCAACAAGTACAGCATCATCGTAACTCAACGAGTTTTCAACAACTGTGTAAAAATCTTCCATTCCACCGAAATAACTGTTATTTGAATCGTATGCTTCCTGCATTTTTATATAATCAAATGTTGAGCTTGCAGATTCAGTTACGTAGAAATTGTATATTTCGCTTTCTGTATCGTGAACGAAAATAATACCGTTTTCATTGTCTGTGTATGTATCATAAATATTTTGTGCATAGTTTCCCTTTGTGTCTTCGTCTGTGATACAAAACATTACACAGTAACCGTATTCATTTTCAATCTGCTCGGCCGTGCTTTCCAGTTCCTGAAGCTCCTCATAGGAAAGTGCATTTTCATAATCAAAAACATACTGTTCAGTATATGCCGAAGCTGAAATTGTCGAACAGATACAAATTGCAGTAATAAGGAAAATAGTCAGTATTTTTTTAATCATATCCGACACCTCCTTAAAGCCATCCGAGCAGGAAGGACAAGCCGCATAAAACTGCACTTAACCCTGCACCGAGTAATAAAGCTGCCTTCACAACTGCTTTTTTATCAGTCGGAAGATTACCTACAAATTTACCTGTCTGGCCGTTCATTGCAAAGGTGAATTTCTCGCCGTTCCATGATGTATTAAGAATCCATACGGGATAAAGAGCATATTTGTAAAATCCGTTTGCAATATTCATATTCACAATGCGTGAATCGATTGAGTCATATCCTTTAACTGTTTCTGCAAGTGCATCTCCTACACTTGTACGGATTCTTTCGTTTGCTCTGTTCATACTTTCTTCTGCTGTAACATCATATTTATCTGCAAGATATCCTGCCAGATATGCTGTGTTGAAATCAACTGCCTGTGACAAATCGAATGGTTCCACGGATTCCATAAGGTCATCGGGCATTTTTGTTGAGCCATCAACGGGAACATTGTCAAAGCCTATATTTCCGCTTCTGTAAACATCGTAATATGATGTTTCTTTGTAATTATAATTGTTGTCCGACCAGGTTTTCACCTGTGTCGCTTTAAAATTGGCATTGGCAACAGCATCACAAGTAAAAAGCCAATGAGGAACATAAACACCTTTGATTTCTTCTATTCTGTTGTTGTCAAGAAATGCTTTAGGAACGAATTTTTTGTCAGCAAGATGCTTTTTCAATGCTTCCTTTGCGGCTTTTTTGTCAAGTTTGAAAGGAATAACCAAATCAGGACGCAAGTCACCTGAAAACTGGGCTTTCATTACAACAGGATTGTCACAATACGGACATTTTGAAGCACCTGTTGTACTGTCGGCAATTATTTCGCCACCACACGACTGACAGGAATAAACATTCATTCCGTCAGTTTCACCTGATGACCATTGATTATCCTGTGCAGACCAGTTTATTGAATCAGCTTCTTCTACAGTTTCCTGATTTAACTGATTAATTTCAAATTCAGTTTCACAATAAGGACATTTCAGTTTTTGTACACCTGCGTCAAACTGTACTCCACCGCCACAACAAGGACATTTTTGTTCAGCAATTGTTGGCACTGTCAATCATCTCCTTTGCCAAAATTTTCATCATTCATAGTAATCTGATTTTTGGGGTTATATACCATTCCGTCTTTATCACGGACAATCATTACATTTTTTACATAATATATTACTCCGATTAACACGATTACAAGAACAATAATTATTGCGAGTATAATTTTATTTTTCATTATTTATCCTCGTGGTGTACCACAAGCCATACAGAATCTGCCGCCCTCATTTGTAGCGTTACAAGCAGGACAAACCCAAGCCTGAGATACAGGTGCTTGCGGTTGAACAGGCTGACCATAAGCAGGTTGTTGATTATAACCATTGTTCATCTGCTGGTTGAAGCCATTGTTCATAGGCTGGTTATAACCGTTATTCATTGGTTGGTTGTAACCATTATTCATAGGCTGGTTATAACCGTTATTCATTGGTTGATTATAGCCATTGTTCATTCCTGCATTACCGTTCTGCGTAAGATTATTTGTAATCTGCATAGCCATCTGCTGGAAACGGTTATATTCCATTGTACCCATACCTTCAACACGGGAACCGTTGAGTTTAGCCTCGATTTCGTCAAAATACGGATTATTAACTTTGATTTCAAGGATAAAATCATAATAGAAGTTATATCTTGGTGGGTTATAGCTTACTTCTTCACCATCTTTGCCCTGAGTGAAGATTTCGTCCTTGTCTTCATCAATTCTAAGATTACAACTCATAACGCTTGAAATCGGAATAACATCAGGGTTTTCGTCACTCCAGCTTCCGGGATTGCGGCGTGAAACAACAAAACACATTTTCATGGGGTCAATATAAACCTTTTCATCCTCACCAAATGTGAACATTGGTGTAAAACTTGAAAGATTTTGTCTGTTTTCTTCTCTGTATGCAAGTTGATTTTTAATTTCTGCAACAGTCGAGCTTCTTCTTTCGCTGAAGAAAGGTGAAAGCTTTTTTGCACAATCCTTACACATATTTCCGTCCTCAAGCTTTCTGTTGCCTAAAAGGCCTATTTTTTCACCACAGATATCACAATATTTTTTATCAAAAAGTCCCATTATATTTTCCTCCTAATAATTATTTAGCATCGTTTACATCGAAAATGTCGCCACATTCCGGGCAGAATTTTGGTGGATTATGCGGGTCAGCAGGTTTCCAACCACATTTATCACATTGATAAAGAGGTGCACCGGCTGGTTTTTGTGCTCCGCAATTCTGACAGAATTTGCCTTTATTAACTGCACCACAGGAACAATTCCAACCCTCGTCAGCAGGTTTTGGTGAACCGCATTCAGGACAGAATTTACCGTTTACCGTTGCACCGCAACTACATTTCCAACCATCTCCCACAGGTTTTGGTTCAGGTTTTTTGGCACCGCAGTTAGGACAGAAATTGCCTGAAACAGTATTACCGCAAGAACAACTCCAGCCATTCTGTACAGGTGCCTGCTGCACAGCTTGTTGCTGTCCCATTGCAAAAAGGTTCTGTGCATTCATGCCGCCACCTGCATTCATCGCCATACCCATACCCATAAAGCCTGTCATAGCACCTGCTTCATTCTTTGCAGCATCCTGCATAGCCTGTGCCTGAGCACCAACGAGTGTTGCAGCGGCCATTGTCGGGTCACGCATAACAGCATTCCTCTGAAGCTGTTTAATCATATCTTCATCTTCTTTTGGTGCTGTAATTGAATTAATTGCAACAGACACCACTGAAAGGCCACGAAGATTTACCCATTTTTCAGTAAGAACTTCGTTCATTGCATCGGACAGTTCCATTGTATGTCCCGGTAATGCACTGTAACGTATTCCCATATCAGAAATCTTTGCGAATGCAGGTTGTAAAGCATTTAAAAATTCTGATTTTAATTGAGCATCAATCTCTTCTCTTGTGTATTCTCTTTCAACATTACCGCATACATTTGTGTAGAACAAAATCGGGTCGCTGATTTTATATGAATATGTACCGTTACAACGAACAGAAATATCAATGTCCAATCCGATATTTCTGTCAACAACTCTGAACGGAACGGGATTTGGTGTGCCGAACATATTACCCACAAGCTCTTTTGTGTTGAAATAGTAAACTCTCTGGTCTTTTCCTGTATCCCCACCATAAGCAAATCGTTTGCCGATTGTTCTGAAAGATTCTTTTATGCTGTCACCCAGCTTACCTGAAAAAATACTTGGCTCAGTTGATGCATCATAAGTGAACTCACCGGGTTCTGCACAAATTTCAACAATCTTGCCCTGTTCAACAATAATCATACATTGTCCGTCAGCAACTGCAATGCCTGAACCGTTTGAAATGATATTGTCGCTTCCTTTTGTGTTTGAGGAACGTCCGCCTACACGCTTTGTTCCTTTTACCACCATTACATCCTTATCTATTGAATCACAATAGAAAAACTCTTTCCATTGGTCAGCAAGAACACCGCCGAGTGCTCCTACGCCTGCTTTAATAAGTCCCATATTTATTTCTCCCTTCAGCTAACTATTTTATTTTTCAGCACATTTTTTACAACATAGGCCTCCTTGAAGGTCCACTCCATATACCGTGCATTCTTCACAAACCATATTTCCGCAAATTTCACACTTGTTAAGTTCAAGTCGCACTTCATTGTTTGCTCGTTCATAAGCTTTTCCGTGGTCATTTGCGTAAATGATAGCTCTTGCTTCTCGTTCATCGCTACTCAAAAATTTTTTATCTTTGAAACCTGAAACAAATTCGTGAACTTCTGTTTTAATAGGTTTACCGCAACAGTCACAATAGAACTCAAACTCAAACTGCTTTATCGTTGACTTGTCAGTAAATCTTTTTGTTACAGCTTTCAGCATTTTCAGCAACCTCCTTATATAAGTATTTACAATACAATTTTACTTGTTAAAACCTATTAAAATAAGTAGCCTTACAGGTTACTTTCTTAAAATGAAGGCTACCTTTAGGGCCACCGTGTCAAAAATCAAACTATCCGTTTGTGCATATTGTATAAACATAGTTAAAAAAACATTTTACTGCAAAAATTGACACAAAATTCAAATTATGCTATATTATGATATATAAATTAATGGAGTTAAACTATGAAACTTGATATAAAAAATTTAAGCTTTCCCGAACAGGTTAAAACAGTTCGCGTTCTTTTACAATTGACACAGACGGAACTTGCTGAGCAAATCGGAATTTCCTACGCTACAGTCAGCCGTTGGGAAAGAGAAAACAGAACACCGCATCTTGCAATGATGGGTAAATTCTATTCATTCTGTATGCGTAACGGAATTGAAATCAAAGCAACAAAGGAGGAATAATATGACTACACTTTATGGTATTATTTTTGTTATTTCTCTTTTGATGATTGCTGCGTATTTTCTCGTTGACAGAAAACGTGATGTCTGGTTGCTGCTTCTTTTTGTTTGTGTAGCTGTATGTGATTTAGGCTATTTTCTTCTCTCTGTAGCAAAAAATCTTGATTTTGCTTTATGGGCAAACAGAATTGCGTATCTTGGAAACATATTTCTGCCTTTTTCCATACTGATGATGATAATGAATCTATCAAGATTCGCTTATCCGAAATGTTTGCCGGGTATTTTAATCGGCAACAATATGATAATGCTTTTCATTGCTTCAAGTGGCGGATGGTTGCCGATTTATTATAAAAATGTTTCTTTCGAAATTATAAACGGCGTTGGTACGCTTGTTAAAGATTACGGTCCTTTACATAATTTATATAAGGTTTTTCTGTTTGCATATTTCTCCGCAATGATTGCAATTATCATATACACAGCAATTAAAAAGACTGTTGTATCTATCA
>CALCTT010000091.1 GCA_937906895.1 uncultured Clostridia bacterium
TTTAAGTCCCTTGCGTCTGCCGATTTCGCCACACCAGCATACTGTTTTAACAGCCCTATTATTATATATTATGATTTTGAAATTGTCAATATGAGAAATGCAAAAGTTTTAAATAAAAATATCGGCGGGAGCAAGCCCCCGCCCTACAATTACTATATTATTTTACTTTATAGATATTTACTTCGTAAGCACGGAGTTTATCTGCCTGTGCAGGATAGTTTGAAAGCACACATTCGCCTTCAGCCTGTCTTGGTCTGCTGATAACATTTTCTGTAAGGTTCATTTCAATATAGAATTTACCCTCTGCACTTTCTCTGTAAAGACAGAATGTCTTATCATTTGTCTTAAGTGGCTTGAAGTCACCATAAACAAGAGTTGCTTTGTTTGCCTTACGAAGTGCCATAAGTGATTTATAATAATTGAACGGACTTGTCTTATCCTCAATCTGTGCTTTTGCATTACACTCTTTATAATCACCGTTTACACGAATCCAAGGTGTACCTGTTGTGAAACCTGCATTTTCACTATCATCCCAACAAACAGGTGTTCTTGAGTGGTCACGGCTACCTGCCATAATTACTGCCCAAGCTTCTTCAGGTGTTTTGCCTTTTTCAACGAGTTCTGCATATTTGTTGATTGACTCAACGTCACGCATTTCACTCATATCTTTAAACTCACAGTTCATCATACCAAGCTCTTCACCCTGGAAAATATATGGTGTTGCACGACCTGTAAGGAGCATTGCACCGATAAGCTTTGAAAGTGGTTTTCTGAATTTGGGGTCAGGATTTACCTTTGATACCATTCTTGGGTTATCGTGATTTTCAATAACGAGTGTTGGCCAAGATGAACCATAAAGAGAAAGCTGATACTTTGTAAACATTTCCTTTAAGTATTTAAGGTCATATTTATAGTCATCCCATCTCTGTTTACCACGAGGTTCAAGTTGGTCGAAAAGGAATGTTTCTCTAATTTCTTCACGGGAATCATCCACAAGATACTTCGCCATTTCAACACCGATACCACCTGTTTCACCAACACAGAATGATTCAGGGAACTTCTTGAATGAGTTTTCATTAAGTTCGTGGAGGTATTCGTGAAGTCTTGGTCCCCAGAAATAATGTTCGCCACCGTATCCGATAAATTCACCAACGAGAGGATTACCGTCAGGAAGACCTTCGACTTTAGAAATAAGGTTGATAACGTCCATTCTGAAGCCGTCAACGCCCTTCTGGAGCCACCAACAAACCATTTCAGCAATTTCTTTTCTCATATCGGGATTTTCCCAATTCAAATCCATCTGTTTTGATGAGAAAATATGCATTGCCCACTCATCAAGCTCAGGATAATAATTCCAAGCTGAACCTGAGAAAACTGATGTCCAGTTATTTGGCGGAATTCCGTCACCCTTACCTTTTCTGAATATGTAATAATCTTTATATTTTTCGTCACCTGCGAGAGCCTTCTGGAACCATTCGTGTTCATCTGATGTATGATTTACAACAAGGTCCATAACGAGCTTCATTCCACGCTTATGGATTTCCTCGAGCATAAGGTCAAAATCGTCCATTGTGCCGAATTCTGTCATAATCTTGCGATAATCACGGATGTCATAACCCATATCGTCATTTGGTGAGTCATAAATAGGGCTGAGCCAGAGTACATCAACACCTAAATCTTTAAGGTAGTCAAGTTTTGAGATGATACCCTGCAAATCACCGATACCGTCACCGTTTGAGTCCATAAATGAACGAGGATAAATCTGATAAATTACAGATTCTTTCCACCATTTCGGGTCAACCTCATTTTTTGTAATAACCTTTTCAGGTGTAAAATTTAAAAGATTGCAGATATGCTGAATTGTTTCCATCGGAAGTTTATCACCAAGAATTTTTGGAAGAACAGAAAGTTTCATTTTGCCAACCAATGGATTGTGGATTACTGCACTTGGAATACCTGCGTGATATGCAACCATTTCAACAAGGTCGTTACCAACGGGAGTATTCAATACATCCTTAAGTGTACTTGCAGTAGTAATTTTCATTAAAATCTTTCCTTTCAAATTAAACAATATAACTTTATAATTATACTATACAATATTTAAAAATTCAATATTTGGAGATATTGAAATACCACTATTTTTATGTTATTATGCAAATAAACTAATAAATAATACAAAGGAATGATATTATGAAAAGATTTTTAAGCATTTTACTCTCAATTGTTATGATTTTTACAGCAATTCCGTTATCAGCATCAGCAGTAAGTAATAATTTCGTAACAACACATACTATTACTGACGGAATTGTAAATATTTTTTATGCAATTAAAAATGTATTTAACGATATTTTAGGTTTTCTTGATGGTGACAAGAGAATTGACTACGAAGACTACACAGAATATCCTTGTGAAGTACCCGGACTTGAAGATGGATTTATTCCACAGGGCATTTGCTTTGTTGAAAAGATGGGTATGTTTGCAATAAGCGGTTATATGCCTGAAGATAGTAACGGAAATAAGCAGTTCTCAAGAATATATTTCGTAAACCCCGAAACCAATGAAAGTAAAATGTTCATTATTGATGATTTTACAGGTCATGCAGGCGGAATTGCCTGTGACGGAAATGATTTATGGATTTCATCAGGTGGAAGTGCTTCTTCAAATGGCAAAATTTATCATTTTACTCTTGATATGTTCGCAAGTGAAAATGGCTCATCAGTAAATTATGACGGATATTTTTCAGTTCCTGTAAAGGGTTCTGTGCTTTATTGCGATGGCGAAAAGCTCTGGGTTTCTGAATTTTACAATAACGATAAAGACAGCAATAAGGTAAATGAAAAACATCATTACGGCTCAAATCACGCTTGGTCATGTGGATATGACTTACCTATTGATGTTGATTATTCAGCAAAAGAAAAGCTTGTTCCCGATGTTGTGCTTTCAATTCCCGACAAGGTTCAAGGAATGGCGATTACCGCTGATGGTGAGGTTGTTTTCAGCACTTCTTACGGCAGACGAAACAATTCAAAAATGTATGTGTTTGAAAGCTACACCGAATGGAATACAAATACTGTAAATGTATTTGATAATGATGTTACTCTTTATGTTGCAAAGAAAAAGAACAGAGTTATCAGTTTTAAAATGCCGACATTAATGGAAGGCATTGATTATCACGATGGTAAACTTTACATTGTCTTTGAATCAGGTGCTATGACTTATGCTGATGCCAAAGAAATAAACAAGGATATATGGGAAATGAATATTGACAATATTATTGATTGACTAAAAAAAACAGCGGGGACAAGCCCCGCCATATAGTGTAAATTTTCAATTACATAAGTGAAAGATAAAGTTCTTTGATTTCTGCAACGCTTGTATCTCTTGGGTTACCGGGACGACAAGCATCATCAAATGCAGACTGTGAAAGGAAGTCAACATCTTCTGCTTTAACAATTTCTTTAAGGTCTGTTGGAATACCAACATCAACTGAAAGCTGTTTAACAGCATCAATTGCAGCCTTTCTTGCTTCTTCAAGGCTCATAGCGTCAACACCATCTACACCCATAGCCTTTGCAATATCTCTGTACTTTTCACCTGTTGCAGGAGCATTATATTCCATAACTGTTGGAAGAATAATTGCGTTTGCAACACCGTGAGGTGTATCGTAAAGAGCACCAAGAGGATGAGCCATTGAGTGAACGATACCAAGACCAACGTTAGAGAAGCCCATACCTGCTATATACTGACCGAGAGCCATACCCTCTCTACCTTCGTCTGTATTTTCAACTGCACCGCGAAGTGACTTTGCAATAATTTCAATGGCTTTGATATGGAACATATCTGAAAGTTCCCAAGCACCTTTTGTAATGTAACCCTCAATAGCATGAGTAAGAGCATCCATACCTGTTGCTGCTGTAAGTCCCTTTGGCATTGAAGCCATCATATCAGGGTCAACAACTGCAACCACAGGAATATCGTGAACGTCAACACAAACCATTTTTCTGTCTTTTTCAACGTCTGTAATAACATAGTTGATTGTAACTTCTGCTGCTGTACCTGCTGTTGTTGGAACTGCGATAATAGGAACGCAAGGATTCTTTGTTGGTGCAACACCTTCAAGTGAACGAACATCACTGAATTCAGGATTTGTGATAATAATACCGATAGCTTTTGCTGTGTCCATTGAAGAACCACCACCGATTGCAACGATACAATCTGTACCAGCATTCTTGAATGCCTCTACACCTGACTGAACATTCTCGATTGTTGGGTTTGGTTTAATGTTTGAATAAATTTCATAAGCAATTTCTGCACCATCAAGAATGTCAGTTACCTTTTTAGTAACACCAAACTTGATAAGGTCAGGGTCAGAACATACAAATGCCTTTTTAAAGCCTCTTGCTTTGATTTCATCAGCAATAGCACTTATAGCTCCTTTGCCGTGATAAGATGTTTCGTTAAGTACAAATCTGTTTGCCATAATTAATTACCTCCAAGCCAGAAAAGTCTGACAAAATATTAACAATAATATTATACAATAAATCCCCTGTTATTTCAAGAGAAATATGGGGATTTTCATTTTAAAGATACATTTTTATTTGTTCAGGTGTGATTACACCTTTCTCGGTGATAAAAGCAGTTATGAGTGAATTATCTGTCACATCAAATGCAGGATTGAGAGTTTTTGCGTTTTGCGGAAGCATAGGTTTTTCGTACCACATCTCCCCTATTTCAATTCCATCTCGCATTTCGATTACAATGTCTTTACCTGTCTTGATATTTTTATCGAATGTTGAAAACGGCATACAGACATAGAATGGAATATTATAATATTTTGCAAGAATTGCCAGCCCACTTGTGCCGATTTTATTAGCTATATCACCATTTAAAGCAACTCTGTCACAGCCTACCAAAACAGCATCCACAAGTCCGTTTTTCATAACGAAAGATGCCATATTGTCGCATATTACTGTTGTATCAATACCTGCTTCACAAAGCTCGGCAGCAGTTAGTCTTGCACCCTGCAAAAGTGGTCGTGTTTCGTCTGCAAAAACCCTTATATTATGACCTTGTTCCTTTGCAACATATACAGGAGAAAGTGCTGTGCCATATTTAACTGTTGCAAGACGACCTGCATTACAATGAGTAAGAATTGAATTGCATTCTTTAAGAATTTCAGCACCGTATTCACCGATTTTCCGACAAATGGCAATATCGTCTTCAATCATTTGAAGTGCTTTATTTGTTACTGTTTCTTTGAAATTCTCTGCATTACAAGTTTCTGCAGTTTTCAGCATTTCTTCCGTTGCCCATTTAAGATTAATTGCGGTTGGTCTGCACAGAATCAGGTTGTCAGCATAATTTTTGAGTTCCGCAAACAATTCTTCATAAGTAGTTGCCGTGCTTTTATTCACAAGTACAGCCAATGAAATTGCGGTAAAAACACCTATGGCAGGTGCTCCACGGACTTTGAGATACTTTATTGCATCAAAAATCTCCTGATAATCATCCGTAAAGATTTCTTTATATTCGTTTGGTAAAAGTGTCTGGTCAATGAATACAGCCTTATTGTTGACAGTATCAAAGCCCACTGTTATACCATTTAAAAATGACATCAGAATTCACCTACAATTCGGGTTATGAGTCTTTGCATTTCTTCGCTTTTTTGTCTGCCTATCGTAAGAACTTCTTCCTCAGTAAGTCTTTCGCCTGAAAGCCCTGCTGCTTTATTGGAAATAAGCGAGAATCCTAGCACATCTATACCACAATGATTTGCCGCAATTACTTCCTGAACAGTTGACATACCAACTGCATCTGCACCAAGAACTCTGAACGCACGGATTTCAGCAGGTGTTTCGTAAGAAGGTCCTGTACAACCAATATATACACCCTTCTGAAGCTTCATTCCTAATTTTTCAGCACAATTAAAGGCAATTTCATTAAGCTCAGGTGAATAACCAAAGCTCATATCAGGGAAACGAACACCAAATCGGTCATCATTTTTGCCAATAAGACAGTTTTTGCCTGTAAAATTAATGTGGTCAGTAATAACCATTATATCACCAACGCTGAAACTTTCGTTGATACCACCTGCTGCATTTGTAACGATAAGCTTCTTAACACCCATCATTTTCATAACACGGATTGGCATTACAACATTTTCCACGGGATAACCTTCGTAAAGGTGTATTCTGCCTTGCATACACATAACTTTTTTGCCGTTAAGTGTACCGAAAACAAATCTGCCAACGTGTCCGGGTGCTGTTGATACAGGAAAATCAGGGATATCGGCATAATCAACAAACTGTGGGTTTTCGATTTTTTCACCCAAAGTGCCAAGCCCACTACCTAAAATAATACCTATTTCATAATTATCTGTAATTTTTGATTTAATAAACTCAACTGCTTTTGTAATCATCCTGCATTCACCTCGTTTACCACTTCACGGACTAATTTACTCACCTCATATCCCATTCTTTCAACATCAATAGTTGTAAATTCACCATTTTTATAAAGAACATTACCGTCAACCATAGTGAGTACAACATTACTCTTGTTTGCAGAGTAAACAATGTTATTAAGAATATCAAAATCAGGATACATATTTGGTGTTGTCATATCAATTACAATCAAATCGGCTTTATTACCTACCTTAATTGCACCACAATCGTTTCTGCCCTGTGCTTTATAACCATTGACAGTAGCCATTTTATAAACATCCTGAGGAGTTATAATATCTGCCTGATTGTTTATGCCTTTTGGCAATAATGCGGCAAGATACATTTCACGCATAATATCAAGTCCGTTATTACTTGCAGCTGAATCTGTACCGATACCTATATTAACACCTTTTTGAAGCATTCTGTAAGTATTACAAACACCACTACCCAACTTCAAATTACTTGCAGGACAATGAGCAACAGTCGCCCCTGTTTCCTTGAAAATATCCAAATCCTCATCCTCAACATAAACACAATGAGCAAAAATCGTTGGACTATCCATAATTTTTGCATCATAGAAAAGTCTTGCAGGAGTTTTGCCATATTTCGCCTTGCAATTTTCGTGTTCAGCCTTTGTTTCAGAAAGGTGGATATGATTTATATAATCTTTACCACTTGTAAATTCACCAAACTGTTGGATTATTGAAAGTCGGTTTGTGTATTCAGCGTGAAGACTCATATCAATTTTAATTCTGCCATTCTGTGTATTATGATACTTTTCAGCAAGATAAATACCCTCCTGAAAACGGTCATTTGCAGTAATGTCCTCATCAACAAATGATACGATTGAACGGCCGAAATTAGTCTTTGCCTTACTGTCAATAACAGCCTTCATCACACCGTCACCGAAGAAATACATATCTGTAAACGATGTTGTTCCACACGCTAACATTTCTGCTATTGAGAGCATTGTACCATAATACGCTCTGTCACAGTTGAGTCTGTCCTCAAAAGGAAAAACCTTTTCGTTAAGCCAACGGTCAAGCGGTAAATTTTCAGCATAACCACGAAGTAATGTCATCGGTGAATGAGTATGAAGATTTACAAAGCCTGATGAAAGAACTTTATTTTTACCGTCGTACTCGTCACCATAGCTTTCCCGTGGCTTTTCTGTGCCGATATAATCGATTTTATCATCTTTAATACCGACAAACATATTATTTTGTATATCAAGGTTTTCGTTGATGATTGAGATATTTTTGAAAAGCATATCGGAATCCCTCCACCGCAAGCGGTCCCCCTCCCTTTGACAAGGGAGGCTTTTATTATTCTATAATAATTGTTTCGATTACCACATCTTCAAATGGTTTGTTGTTGAACATATCACAACGAACTTTTGCAATTGAGTCAACAACATCCATTCCTTCAAACACCTGACCAAAAACTGTGTGACGGAAATCAAGCCAAGGTGTTCCGCCGATTTCTTCATAAGCTTCGATACATTCTGTCGGGAATACTCTTTCGTCAGCCATTCGCATCTGTTCAAGTAAATCCTCAGGACATTCCTTAGCCTGAACAATAAAGAACTGACTACCGTTTGTATTAGGTCCTGCATTTGCCATACAGAGTGCACCACGAAGATTATGAAGTTCACCTGTAAACTCATCTTCAAATGCATGTCCCCAGATACTCTGTCCACCTGCGCCTGTACCGTTAGGGTCACCACCCTGAATCATAAAATCATTGATAACACGATGAAAAATAAGACCGTCGTAATAACCGTTCTTAGCGTGAGTTGTAAAGTTCTCAACTGCCTTTGGTGCGAATTCAGGGAAAAGCTTTATTTTAATATCTCCCATACTTGTTTTTACTGTTGCAATCATATCGCCTGCAACAGGTGCGTTTAACTGATGAAACATAATTTTTATCTCCTTTTTTACTTATCATTATAATATACGGCGGGAGCAAGCACCCGCCCTACACTTGAATCAACATTGTACAATTATTCTACACTCTTAAGTGATTCTACCATATCAATCTTCTTAAGACTGAAATATGTGATTATATTAACTATAACCGTAAAAATTATTGTAAGAACAATTGCTATTATGATGCTTAACGGTTCTAATTCTCTGCCAAACATATAGACATCCGTTTCAACTGTAACCATAACAAAATTGTGAAGCACAACACCCATTACTATACCAATCAAAATACCGAAAACTGTCAGTATAATATTTTCACGGAAGATATATGAGGCTAATTCGTTGTTATAGAAACCGATAAGTCGGAATGTAGCAAGTTCCCGTCGTCTTTCTGTAATATTAATATTATTCAGGTTGTAAAGAACAACAAAGGCAAGAACAGCCGCTGAAATAACCATAAGAATAATAATAAAATAAAGATTGTTGATAACCTTATTAATACTTGAAAGTTCATCAGCACTTGTTATTACAGAATTGACTCCTTCAATACGAGATAACGCTGTTTTAAAGTTTGCATCATTTAAAAGCCCGTTATTCTTAACAAAAAGAACATTGATTTCAGGTTCAACATTGTAAAGGGATTGATACAATGTAGGTGTCATATAGATATAATTGAAAATATAGTTTTCAGAAACACCTATAACCATAACTTCTTTTGGTGTTACAGTGGACTCATCAATCTTAAGATATATTTTATCCCCTGTTCCAACATCTAATAAATCAGCATATTTTTCTGTAATGATAACGCCTTCATTTGCAAGGCTCAGTGATTTCTGTTCACCTGTTCTTTCCTGAAGTCTTACAAATTCAGGGAACTGGTCAACATCTGCAGGAACAACAAGATATGCTCTCTGTTCATCATCAATTTCAGTTGATGAAAATGCTGAAGCAGAAATCATTGTACGATTTGCCTGAATTAAGCCCTCAACATTCGGAACAGTATTAACCTTTGAAATCATTGCTCTGCGTTCTGCTCTTGTAATACTTGAATCCACGCTGACAACACTTGTGTATTTAAAGATTTCGCCATACTGTTTTTCTGTCATCATAGAAACAGAATCACGGATACCAAGTCCCACAATAAGAAGAGCCATACATCCGCCAACACCGAAAAGTGTCATAAAGAAACGCTTTTTATATCTGAAAAGATTTCTTACTGCAGACTTTTGTCCGAAATCAAGTCGTTGCCAGATAAATGAAATTCTCTCTACAAAAGTTCGTTTACCCGCTTTAGGTGCAACCGGTCGCATAAGTGACGCAGGAACACTTCGCATTGAATAATAACAGGCAAAGAAGGCTGCAAGAGTTGTACAAAGTGTTGCCACAAGACCTGCACTTATAGCATACCAAGCGTTAAGGTGAATAATATTATCACCAAGATTATAATAAACTGCTCTGTATGCTGTAATAATCAATGGTGGAATTGAAAGCTCTCCTACGAAAACACCGATTACACTACCGATAATACTTGCTGTTGCTGAATACAAAAGATATTTTGAAGCAATTGCTAATTTTCCGTAGCCTAAAGCCTTAAGAGTACCAATCTGCATTCTTTCTTCTTCAACCATTCGTGTCATTGTTGTAAGACAAACAAGTGCTGCAACAAAGAAGAAAATCATTGGGAAAACAGTACCTATTGCACCAATACTGTCAGAGTCAGTAATATAACTTACATAGGCTTCAATGCTGTTACGGTCAAGAACATGCCACACAGGTACTTCCATTTCATTGACCTTGCGTTCTGCTTCTTTAAGCTCTGCCTCCGCATCCGCAAGCTCAGCCAAGGCATCCTGCTTATATGTTTCATATTCTGCACGAGCATCCTGAAGCATCTGGTCCGCATCCATTATATCCTGTTCAGCATCATCAAGTGAGCCTTTATTGGCGACTGCTGACTGAAGCTGACCCAATGTAACCTTTGCCTGAACAAGGTCTTTTTTACCCTGCTCAAGCTCCTGCTCCTTAACTGTCAATTCCTGCTGAATATAATTATATGCATCCTGCATAGTTGTAACAGTCTGTGTCATACTCTGAACCTGTTCAGGGTCAGCATCAGGGTCATTCTGCATCTCTTCAAGAGATTTTACTGCACTATCAAGTGATGTTTTAGCTTCTACAAGTGCTTGTTTGGTTGCAGCAATCTGCTCCTCACCTTCCGCAATTTGCTTTTCTGCATCAGCGACCTGCTGTTCATATATAGGAAGATTTGTTTCTGCATTAGAGAGAAGCTCCTTATTATCCTGAATTTCTTGTTTGCTCTGTGCAATAAGTGCTTCCTGTGCTGCAAGTTCATCAGCAGCATTCTGAATTTCCTCCTGAACAACAAGTTGAGCCTCTTCATAATCTGTTTTTGCCTTCTCCAGAAGATTATTACTTGTTGAACGGATTTCATTATAACGGATATCACATTGTGTTCCCGCTATAGCCTCTATTTCATCAACAACATTATCGATAAGCTCGTCATACTCATCGCCATAGCAATTAAGCTCTTTTGCTCCCTCAACCGTAATGTAAATTGAAGTAAAAACATCTGTGACAAACGCCTGTCTCGGAATAACAATATATCCGTCACCCATACCGTCGCCAATACTACTTGTACCTACTTCACCATTAAGGTAATACGTTGATGAACAAACGCCGACAATCTGATATGTATCGGTAATAAGTGTATCGGAAACCGGAGTATCTGTACCTGTTGATAAGGTAAGTGTATCACCGACCTTAAGTCCTGATTCTGTGAGAAATTCACGACTGACAACACATTCGCTGTATTTTTCAGGATATCTGCCCTCAAGAATCTTGATACCATTTATTCTTTCTGCCATTGAAATTGTGCGAGTGACAATTTCCTTGTAATTTACAATGCAGAGAAAGTCCGTTGTATATGAACCCTCAATATCCTTAACGCCCTCAATATTTTTCAACGCATCCATATCTGATTGTGTAAGTCCAAGAGTACCCACAACACGGATATCCATCAAATTCTCTTTGTCATAAGCAGCATCAGCTGTCAAATGCATAGCAGGCATAGTTGAACGGACACCTGAATAAAAGGCAACGCCGAGAGCCACTATGAGCATAATCGAAATAAATCGATTCATACTTTTTTTGATTTCTCTACGAAAATCTTTTTTTAATGATTTTGTCATATCTAATATTATCCTTTTACCATTCTATCTGTTCAACAGGTGTGGGATGTTCATTCAAAAGAATTCTTTCCACCTTACCATCATTTATTTTAATGATTTTATCTGCCATAGGCATAAGTGCTGAGTTATGAGTAATAACAATAACTGTCATTCCTCTTTCACGACACATATCCTGCAAAAGCTTGAGAATTGATTTACCTGTTATGTAGTCAAGAGCACCTGTGGGCTCGTCACAAAGGAGAAGCTTGGGATTTTTTGCAATAGCGCGGGCAATTGAAACACGCTGTTGCTCACCGCCGGAAAGCTGTGACGGAAAATTATCCTTTCTGCTTGCAAGACCAACCTCAGCAAGCATTATTTCTGCATCAACAGGATTTTTACAAATCTGTGTTGCAAGTTCAACATTTTCATAGGCTGTAAGATTAGGAACAAGGTTATAGAACTGAAAAACAAAACCAACATCATCACGACGATATGTTGTAAGCTCCTTTTCGCTGAACTGTGCAATATCGGTTCCGTCAACATTTATTACACCTGATGTCGGAGTATCCATACCACCAAGAATATTAAGAACTGTTGTTTTACCTGCACCTGACGGACCAACGATAACTACAAACTCACCTCTGTTTATTGGAAAGCTGATGTTATCAACTGCCTTTATTTCAATCTCACCTGTCTTATATATTTTGCTTACATTTTTAAATTCAATGAAAGACATCCGAATCGCTCCTTAAGATTACCTGTTATATATTGACATTATAAATCAAATTATTATATCATACAAATATCAATAATTCTATACTATTGTCGAAAATAATAATATGTTAATTTTTTGTTAACAAGTGTAAAAGTTAATTGACAAGTGTTGATTATCTCACAGGGAAGTGCTATAATGATTACAAAAAGATTACAAAATGCAAAAATAATCAACACGGAGATGATAATATGAGCATTAATGAAAACGATAGTCGTGTAAGAAGGACTAAAAAACTTATCAGACAAGGTCTTGTATCTTTAGTCGAGGAAAAAAGTATAAATAAGATTACAGTTAAGGAATTAACTGACCGCGTGGAAATCAATAGAGGCACTTTCTACCTCCACTACAAAGACGTTTTCCACCTTGTCGAATGTATTGAAGAGGAACTTTATGCTGAATTTGATGCGAAGCTTTCTTCATACACAGGTAACCAGCTTCTTAAAACTCCTGTTGATGTATGTGAGGATTTCTGTTCTCATTTTTATAAGCACAAGGATATTTATACTGCTCTTTTAAGTGAAAACGGCGATGCAAAATTCTCATATAAGCTTGGTGAGCTTATGAATGAAAAGGTTTATTCAATATTCAAGTCAATTTTTCCTGCAATGGATAATACAAAATATGACTTTGCATACAGTTTCGGCAAATTCGGTCTTGTCGGTCTTACCTATTGTTGGTTCACAGAGCATCCTGAATGGACTCCGCGAAAAGTGGCTGAATTATGGCTTAGCCTTACAACATTAGGTATCTGGGGAATTCTTGGTGATGAGGGTAAAGAGGTTCTTATAAATGCACACATTTCTCGTTAAACATTTTATTAAAGACAGTGAAAACACAGGTGACCTTAAAGTACGCGAAGCCTACGGAACATTAGGCAGTATTACAGGGATTATCGTCAATATTATACTTGCAATAGCAAAATACTTTGCCGGAGTTATTTCCGGCAGTATTTCTGTTACCGCAGATGCCATTAATAACTTGTCAGACGCAGGTTCATCAATAATATCACTTGTTGGTGTAAAGCTTTCTGCAAAACCTGCTGACAAGGACCATCCTTACGGTCACGGCAGAGTCGAATATATTTCTGCTCTTGCTGTGTCCTTTGTTGTTCTGCTTATGGGTATTGAATTATTCAAAAGCTCTGTTGACAAAATTATTAATCCTGTTCCTGTAAAGTTTAATGTTCTTTCATTGATTATTCTTGTTGTCAGTATTTTAGCAAAGCTGTGGCTTGGTTTTTTCAATAAAAAACTTGGTCAAAAAATCAATTCAGCACCTATGATGGCTGTTATGAAGGATAGCTTCAGCGACTGTCTTGCAACGGGTGTGGCACTTATTGCAATTGTTGTTTCTGCTTTTTCAGACATAAGCATTGACGGATATTTAGGTGTTATTGTTGCAGGGTTTATTTTCCTTGCGGGATTTAACATTTTAAGGGAAACTATGGCCGATTTGTTAGGTAAACCTGCAGATAAAGAATTTACTGAAAAAATTGAAGAAAAAATTCTTTCTTATGATAAAATTGTTGGTGTTCACGATATGATTATCCACGATTACGGTCCCGGAAGAAAATTTGCTTCTGCTCACGCTGAAGTTTCGTCACTTGATGACATTATGGAAATTCACGATATTATCGACCTTGCGGAACGGGACATTATGAATGAATACGGTCTTATTATTTCTATACATACTGACCCTATTGTGACTGATGATGAGAGAATTAATGCTCTTAAAGAAATGACAACAGCGATTGTAAAGGATATTTCCGACGAAATGTCTATCCACGATTTCAGGGTTGTTGACGGACCAACACATACAAATCTTATCTTCGACCTGATTGCTCCTCATAAATTTTATATGTCAAACGAAGAAATTCGTAAAACAATAGAGGATAAATTGAGCAAAATAGACGAAAGATATTTTGTTGTAATAACAATTGAACACGCTTTTAACTAAATTTCTTTTTTTTGTCGATTTGCTCTTGCAAAAACCACAAAATATAGTAGAATATATATGTGAGTTGTCACAATATTGTTAATTAACTATGCGGAGGTTAAATTATGGCAGACAGAGAAATCACCACAATACCAAATGGGCCTCTCGGTATTATTGCTTTACCGGGATGCGAAGAAATGGCTGAAAAGATTGACCGTTATCTTGTAAAATGGCGCAAACAGCAGGATTCAGAGCACAAGACAACAATCGCTTTTTCAGGTTACGAAAGAGATACATATATCCTTAATGCTACATTCCCTCGTTTTGGTACAGGTGAAGGTAAGTGTTCACTTCATGAATCAGTTCGTGGATATGACATCTACATTCTCATTGACGCTTTTAACCACGGCGTTACATATAAAATGTACGGTCAGACAGTTCCTATGAGTCCTGACGACCATTATGCTAACTTGAAGCGTGCAATTTCCGCTATCGGTGGTAAGGCAAAGACAATTACAGTTATTATGCCAATGCTTTACGAAGGCAGACAGCACAAGCGTTCTTCAAGAGAATCACTTGACTGTGCAGTAATGCTTCAGGAGCTTTGCCTTGATATGGGTGTTGACAACATCATAACTTTTGATGCGCACGATGCTCGTGTTCAGAATGCAATTCCTCTTCATGGTTTTGAAAATGTTTCTCCTGCTTATCAGATGATTAAAGCTCTTGTAAACAATGTTGACAACCTTAAGCTTGATAAAGAGCATACAATGATTATCTCACCTGACGAAGGCGGTATGTCACGTTGTATGCTGTATTCAAACTATCTTGGTCTTGACCTTGGTATGTTCTATAAGCGTCGTGACTATTCAAGAATTGTTGATGGCAGAAATCCTATTATCGAGCATCAATTCCTTGGTTCAAATATTGAAGGTAAGGATGTTATGATTATTGACGATATGATTTCTTCAGGCGAGTCAATGCTTGACGTTTCAAGAAAGCTTAAGTCACTCGGTGCAAACAGAGTGTTTATCTTCTCTGCTTTCGGTCTTTTCAACGCAGGTCTTGAAAGCTTTGATAAGGCATATCGCGAAGGTCTTTTTGACAAGGTATTCACAACAAACCTTGTTTACCGTATGCCTGAACTTAAAAAACGTGACTGGTACTGTGAGGTTGAGCTTTCAAAATACCTTTCATATATTATCGATACACTTAACCACGACAAGTCAGTAAGTAAACTTCTTAACCCCGCTGATAAGATTGAAGTTCTTCTCAAAAAAGCAGGAATTAAATAAGATTTCAAGAAAAGCATCCGCAAGGATGCTTTTTTTATACAAATTGGAGTTTGTGGGAATGTCCGATTTCCCTCCCTCAAAAAGGGAGCGGATTGGTTTCTTATCATCCAGACAAAGTATAATTTGTATTACTTTTATTATCATATAAAAACAATACAACTTTCAATAAAAATTCACCTGACAGAGTATTAATTTACAGTTGAAATAACAATGGAAAATATTGTATAATATATATTGACAAAATTTGTGTTATATTTTTATGGAGGTTATTATGAGAAATATTAAAGTTATCAACAATAATTGGCTTTTCTCAAAAAATGCAAAATCAGCTCCTGCTACTCTTCCTGCTGACTGGGAAGCTCTTAATCTTCCTTTCACATGGAATGGTAAAGACGGTCAGGATGGTGGCAATGACTATTACAGAGGTACTTGCTACTTTGCAAAGGAAATCAAGGCTGACGAATTACCTGAAGGTGCAGTTAAATACCTTCAGTTTGATGGTGTAAACTCATCTTGTGCAGTATTCTGGAACGGCAAGGAAATTACAAAGCACGACGGTGGTTATTCAACATTCCGAGTACAGATTAAAGATATTAAAGATGCAAACTTACTTGTTGTTGCAGTTGACAACTCTGCAAATGACAGAGTTTATCCACAGAATGCTGACTTTACATTCTACGGCGGTATTTATCGCGATGTAAGTGTTATCGGTGTTCCTGAAAATCACTTTGACCTTGATTATTACGGCTCACCTGCTATTATGGTTACACCTGAAATCAAAAGTGCAGATGCAGAAATCGAAATCAAGACCTTCTTTAAGAATGACGATTGCAAAGTTCGTTATGAAATTATTGCTGACGGCGAAGTTATCGCATCAAAAGAAGATGATGATGACGCAGATTTTGAAATCAAGAATGTTCACCTTTGGGATGGACTAAAAGACCCATATCTTTATACAGCAAAAGCAACTCTCATTTATAATGGCGAAGAAGTTGACGAAGTTTCAACTCGTTTTGGTTGTCGTTCATTCAAGATTGACCCTGAAAAAGGCTTTATTCTCAATGGTCGTGAATATCCACTTCGTGGTGTTTCTCGCCATCAGGACAGACCTGATGTTGGTAATGCATTGACCCCTGAAATGCACAAAGAAGACCTTGATTTAATTCTTGAAATGGGTGCAAACACAATCCGTCTTGCTCACTATCAGCATTCACAGGTTTTCTATGACCTTTGCGACGAAGCAGGTCTTGTGCTTTGGGCAGAAATCCCCTATATTTCAAGCCATATGAAAGAAGGCTATGACAACACAATCTCACAGATGAAAGAACTTGTTATTCAAAATTATAATCACCCGTCAATCGTGGTTTGGGGACTTTCAAACGAGATTACAATTGCGGGCTCAACACCCGACCTTATTAAAAACCACAAGGATTTAAATGACCTTGTTCACGATATGGACAAAACCCGTCTTACAACAGTTGCAGCAGTTTCAATGTGCTCACCCGATGACGAATATGTACATATCAGCGATGTGCTTTCATACAACCACTATTTCGGTTGGTACGGCGGAAGCACCGATATGAATGGCCCTTGGTTTGATGATTTCCACAAGAAATATCCCAACAAGCCCATCGGTATCAGCGAATACGGTTGCGAAGCTCTTGACTGGCATACATCAACCCCCACTCAAGGCGACTATACAGAAGAATATCAGGCATATTACCACGAAGAACTCATCAAGCAGATTGCTGACAGACCTTATCTCTGGGCAACTCATGTATGGAATATGTTCGACTTTGCCGCTGACGCTCGTGCAGAGGGTGGCGAAAACGGTATGAACCACAAGGGTCTTATCACATTCGACCGTAAATACAAAAAAGACAGCTTCTATGCATATCAGGCTTGGCTTTCAGACAAACCAATGGTTCACCTTTGCGGCAAGCGTTATATTGACCGCGTTGAAAATGTGACAAAGGTTACTGTTTATTCAAACTGTGACGAGGTTGAGCTTTTTGCAAACGGCGTAAGCGTTGGCAAGCAGACAAAGGGCAAATATCCATTCTTCTACTTTGAGGTTAAGAATGAGGGCACAACTGAACTAAAAGTTGTTGCAGGCGACCTTGAAGACTGCGGAACAATCAACAAGGTTGGCACTCCCAACGAGGCTTATATTATGAAAGAGGAAGGGCAGGTTATTAACTGGTTTGAAATCAGCACTCCTGACGGATATTTCTCAATCAACAACACCATCGGCGATATTATGAGCACTTGGGGCGGTAAGCTTGTAATGCTCAAATTCGTTCTTATGCTCAAAAATTCAATGGGCGGTAAGGATGAAAACGGCGAAGAGAAGAAA
>CALCTT010000092.1 GCA_937906895.1 uncultured Clostridia bacterium
CGTTCCATAGCTTGCTTCTGTCGCACCATTCAGGCGGAGCGTGTGACGGGAGAAATATTTTCTCATAGACAAGACCGCCTTTCTTGGTGTAATCGTGTTTTACGCCGTCATACTCGTTAGTGATTTCACTGCAACTCATATATGCACTTGCAGCTACAGCTGAGCGACCAACACCACGGGTTATGACTTTGGCTTCAAGGTGATAAATTGCTGGTATCACGTCCTTTCGGTTTGTTTTTATTTGAAATTAGTGCTAAAATGTTTATATAATTTTAGAATTCTCATTTTATGTCGTGTACTTTATCCTTTATCCGAACTACACTTTTACTGAAGGGAGGGCTATCAATGGATATGAAAAAATTAGGTAGCTTTTTAAAAGCCTTGCGAAAGGAAAAAGGTCTTACACAAGAACAGCTTGCTGAAAAACTTGGTGTAGCAGGGAGAACTGTATCGAGATGGGAAACTGCCTCAAATATGCCTGATTTAAGCGTACTTATTCAGCTTGCAGAATTTTATGACATTGAAGTTGGTGAAATTCTTGATGGAGAAAGGAAAGATAGAGTTATGGACAAAGAGGTAAAAGAAACATTGAATAAAATTGTAGATTACAGTAACAATGAAAAACAAAAGGCAGTTAATGTTTATAAGTTTTCTCTTATGACGATGTTTTTTATAGGGTTTATAATTGTACTGATAGAATTTGCTATGCTTGTAGATTTCAGATATATTATTGCGGAAAGTTTACCCTTATTGATAGGCGGTTGCACTTGCGTTATTATGACGATAAAAAACGGATTGTGGGATACTTTTTCAAAGAAGAAAATCACCCCTGCAAGAGATGCTTTTACAAGTTTTATTATCACTTCTATTGCTTCATTTTTTTGCTGTATTATGCTTTTAAACAGAACCGAAGATTTAAAGCGTTCAATTACAATATCATTATGCTTTTTTGTCGCAACTTTTTTGGTCGGTTTTGTTGTTCTTAGGTTGCTTGCTTTATTAAATAAGAAAAAAAAGCATAAATAAAATTTGTGATTTTCTTATGCCCTCGGAGAGCGCACTGCACCACACAAGGGGTCCCCGAAAAGTCATAGGCTTTTTGGGGAGAGGAGGAACAGTGAAGTGAATGAGTTTTCGCAGTTATGCGGAAACGAGTGATACGAAACTTGTGACGACGAGGTGGTGAGTAAGTGCGCCCTTAAGGGAATATATGAGCCTTTAGCTCAGCTTGTCGAGCAAATACCCCTCAATTTCTGTAAGGTTCATTGTCTTGATTTCAGGTAAAAGCTTCTCTAAAATCGCACCCTCTACAATAAGTCTGTGGTTTCGTTCTGTGCGTTCCCTTTTACGGTTGCGGTTTTCAGCCTGCTCAAGTCTGTGCTTGGCTTGTATGAGCTTTTTCTCGTTGTCGGTCATCAAATATCACCTCCAATCTGTTGGCACCGTAAGCGGTGCCGTTTTTTATTGTGTTTTTGTCTATGGCTACGAAATCTGAATGTTTTGGCACCGTTAAAACATATCAAGAAAAGCCAATGCCTCTGCATCATTTTTCAACTTCTGCTCCTCAGTCAATTCCATATCAATACCCGCCGAAGAAGGAACTGATACGGCAACTGAAATGCCGCACAGCTCCTCTTTCAGAATCTCCCTGAACTTTTCAAGCAGTTCATCGTCTGCTGTTTGCCTGCCCGCATAAGCAATGGCTGATTTTATTGCATCAATAATAAACTGATTTCTTGACTTGTATTTTTCTTTATCAAGGCTGTTCAGATAATCAATGATTGCCGTATGCTCTGTGTCGCTTAAATTAAAGCGGACATTTATGCGGTACTCACTCATAACCTGCCACTTTTCATCATAGTTTCGGCAAGGTACTCATAACCCTTTGCCGCCGCACAGATGTCATCAACAAAACGTACTCGGTCAGCATTGTATTTGTAGAAATTCTTTACAAGGCAACCGCCACCGCCGGTAATATACAGCATCATAGTGTTTTCATCATATCCGTGGTCACGGAGTCTGTGAAAGATTTCAGACACATATTTCTGCACCTCTGCCTTGATAATCTTCATATCCGACTGAACAATGTTTGCAGTACCCTTGCACAGTACCTCATCAATAATATGCTCATTGATTTCCCTCTGTGTTTTTCTGAGGAATGCTTCACGAATATCTACAGTACAGAAGTGAGTGCCAAACTTTTCGGTGTACATTCTCTCGGACTGAGGTCTGCCGTTTATGACATAGAGAACATTCATAGTACCGTTGCCAATGTCAGCAACAAGGTTCACACCGTCCATTTTGGTTGCAAACTGTGAAACCGCCGCATATCCCTGCGGATAGATGCTCGCACCTGCTATTTTGATTTTGTACTCGGTATGCTGCCAATTGAAAACTACTTCCGCATTTTTGGTGAGATACACCTTAAAGCTCTCTTTTTGACCTGCTGTCCAAGTGAGTGGCAGACCTGCCGCAATATGAACTGTGGCTTCAGTTAAGTTTTCTGCACCTAACTCCTTTGCAATAGCCACAAGAGTGAGGGCATAATAGTCCTCGTCTTTGATTTTGTCGGGAAGAAACTCCTTGTGTCCTTCACCGATAAGGTAGAACTTGCCACCGTAAACAAGCATATCCTTTGTGAAAAGCGGCTCTGAATCATAAGCCGTAATGCCTGTTCTGAAACAGTGGTTAGCAGTTTTGATGTTGCCGTAACCATGGTCAACACCGATGATTTTGATTTCGTTAAAAGTTTTCATTTGTTTTCCTCCATTAGATTAAAATTTTGTTGGATAATGAATTTGGGCATAAAAAAAGCACCCTCTATGGGTGCGGTGAAAAAATGGGTCTGTCACGAATGTTGAAGATGAACCCTCCTTTCTTAAAATATTTTTTGTATGTAAAGTTGGTTAGTGGCTATTTTAGCCATCTACCAGAATTACCAGATGTAAAAGTCTCCAAGTGATACCGAGTATCACTTGGCAAAAATCTAACGCAGTATTCACATCCCGAAATTTAGGTTTTTGGATATAAAAAAACACCTGCTACTGTTGAAGTAACAAGTGTATGTAAATAGATTGAATTTTGTGGTGATGGTGTGATATAATGTATCAGTGAATTTGACTTTTATATTTCGGAGGATTATTTTATGAATCCAATCACAATAAAGCCTTTATCATCTGAACTAAATAAAGATTATCTTGATTTTTTTGATAATCGTGCATTTACTGACAGCAATCCTAACGGACCATGCTATTGCACTTCTCCGAATCAGGATGAAAAAACCATAAAAAAGATGGTTAAGAAATTTAAACTTTTTGGTGTTAAGAAAACACTTCGCAAGTATGCGGTAAAAATGCTTAACGAAAACAAAATACACGGTTATTTAGCTTTTGACGGAGATATTTCTATCGGGTGGTGCAATGCCGCAGACATTGAAAGCTATTCAGGCTTTGTTCCGCAATTTGCAAAAGAAAATACTTGCGGGAAGACCATTTCTATTGTTTGCTTTGAAATCGCACCTGAATACAGAGGTAACGGAATTGCATCAGCTTTTATTGATAGAGTATGCAACGATGCAAAAGAAAATGGTTATGTGGCTGTTGAAGGTTATGCTAAGCTTACCGAAAACAGAGACAATTTTGATTTCCAAGGTCCTATACAACTTTACAGGAAAGCAGGTTTTGTTGAAGTTGCAAGAGAAAACGGACAGGCTATTATGCGGAAAGTATTATAACTACAATATTATAAGGAGGTTTCCCAATGAGACTGTTTCATGTGAGCGAAGAATCAAATATTGAAGTTTTTAATCCAAGAACACCAACTCGCAACGACTTAGATAAGAATGTTGGTTTAGTATGGGCTATTGATGAAGAGCGTCTTCCTAATTTCTTAACACCACGAGATTGTCCGAGGGTTACATATCACATTGGCAAAAACACCTCTGACTGCGACAAAAATCAATTTTTCACATCATCCTCTGTTAAGCATGTTATTGTAATTGAAAACAATTGGTTTGACAGAATGAAAAACACTACTTTATATTTTTATGAATTTGATATAAGCGAGTTTGAATTGCAAGATGAAATAGCGGGATACTATGTTTCTAAAACACCGCAAGTCCCCATATCTAAACATCAGGTTTCGGATTTGTTTTTAGAGTTAATACAAAGAAATGTCGAATTTCGTATCACGGATAACCTGTGGAAGATTGCTGATGAAGTAAAAGCGTCCACACTTAATTGGTCTTTATGCAGAATGAATAATGCCAAGCCAAGAATATAGCAAACAGATGCTGCTCTCCTCGCGGAGGGCAGTTTTTCTTTATCTTTTTTCCCTCTCTACTATACTTAATACGGAAAAAGTGTGATTTCTAACGGAATACCGTAACAACCTTAAAATGATAAACGCAACAAGGCTGTAAAGCCTTATATACAAATCTTCTCAGGTATTTCACCTTTTCAATAAACTTGTTTTGCAACAAAACTTTATCGCAATTTTTTATAAAATCAATATTTATTCGTCAAAAAGTCCGTTTTTTCGTACTTATCTTCCTTTATAATAGCAAACGGGTAATATGTGTATTGACAAGTGAACATTTGTTCTTATATAATATATGTATAGTTTAGTTTTAATTAGGTGGTGAAGCAATGCTTTTCAGTGCAGATTACAGAGACGGTATAGTAACGATTGACAAGAAACATTATGCAGGCTTTTATGCTATGAGCTTGCTCAATCAGTATTACAAAAATGACAATGCCGCCCGTATTGCAGTTTTTCGTGAATACCTGTGGCACATCAGAGAAACTATTGCTCTCGGTTATCTGAATGACACCGACTTTATTAAAGCCGGGGAAGAAATACAGATTATGTTAAAAACTCTGCCTAACATCAAACCTTTCAATACTTGTGATATCGGAGCTGAAAAGGAAAGAATATCTTATCTTTTCACAAAGTCAAATGCAGATTTGATTACCCAATATTTCCACCGAAAAGCAAAGATGCAGAACATTGATACGGCTCAGGCTGTGTTGGATATTTTACCACCCGAATATGACAAAGCATTTTTCA
>CALCTT010000093.1 GCA_937906895.1 uncultured Clostridia bacterium
CTGATATTGAGAATGTTGGTAAAACTGCTCGTCACGGAACATATTTCGAGATGCTCGGTAACTTCTCATTCGGTGATTATTTCAAGCACGAGGCGACTGCATGGGCATGGGAATTCTTCACAAAGGTTCTTGAAATCCCTGAAGAACTTCTCTATGTTAGTGTTTACCTTGAAGATGATGAGGCTTATGACATCTGGACTAAAGAAGTAGGTGTTGACCCATCACATATGGTTCGTTTCGGTAAGGAAGATAACTTCTGGGAACACGGTGCGGGTCCTTGCGGTCCTTGTTCAGAAATCTACTTTGACCGTGGTCCTGATAAGGGCTGTGGCAGTCCTGACTGTAAAGTAGGTTGCGAATGTGACAGGTTTATTGAAGTTTGGAACCTTGTTTTCACACAGTTCGAAAATGACGGTAACAACAACTATACTCGTCTTGCTAATCCTAATATTGACACAGGTATGGGACTTGAGCGTCTTGCTACAATTATGCAGGATGTTGACAATCTTTTCGAGGTTGACACAGTTCAGAATATTATGAAGCACATTATTGATATTTCAGGTATTGAATATCATAAGGATGCTAAAAAGGACATTTCACTTCGTGTTATTACTGACCATATCCGTAGTACAACATTTATGGTTGGTGATGGTGTTCTTCCGTCAAACAGCGGTCGTGGATATGTTCTTCGTCGTCTTCTTCGTCGTGCTGCTCGTCACGGCAGACTTATCGGCATCGACAGACCGTTCCTCGCAGAGGTTTGTGAAACTGTAATCAAGGAAAATGCAAACGCATATCCAAATCTTGTTGAAAAGCAGGATTATATCAAGAAAGTTATCGCAATGGAAGAAGAAAGCTTCTATAAGACAATCGACTCAGGTCTTGGACTTCTCAACGAAATGATGGCAAACTCAAAAGACAATGTTCTTTCAGGTGAAGATGCTTTCAAGCTTCAGGATACATTCGGTTTCCCAATTGACCTTACAAAAGAAATCGTTGCTGAAAATAATATGACAGTTGACGAAGATGCTTTCAAGAATTTCGTTGAAGAAGCAAGAATGAAAGCAAAGTCAGTTAAGCGTGACGGTGCTGAAACAGACTGGAGAAACAGTGGTGTTTCATTCAAGGATGTTACAAAAACTGAATTTACAGGATATACAGAAAACAACACAGATGCTACTGTTGTAGCACTTGTAGCTGATGGTGAAAGAAAAGATTTTGTTGAAGCAGGAGATGCAATTCTCGTTCTTGATAAGACATCTTTCTATGCTGAAAGTGGCGGACAAGTAGGGGACACAGGTGTTATCACAATCGGTGACAGCACATTTGAAGTAACAAACACTACAAAGGATGCTGACGGTGTAGTTCTTCATCACGGTACACTTACAGGTGATGCTGTTAAGGTTGGTGACACAGCAGTTACAACATATAATGAGGAAAACAGAAAAGCAATTATGAGAAACCATACTGCTGCACATCTTCTTCAGGCAGCACTTCGTTCTGTTCTCGGCACTCATGTTGAACAGGCAGGTCAGCTTGTAGATGCTAATGAAGTTCGTTTTGACTTTACTCATTTCACAGGTATGACAGGTGACGAACTCAAAGCAGTTGAAAATTTTGTAAATGAAGAGATTCTCAATGCAACAGAAATGCTTATCAAGGAAATGCCTATTGATGAGGCAAAAGCCATGGGTGCTATGGCACTTTTCGGTGAAAAGTATGGTGATGTTGTCCGTGTTGTTAAAGCAGGTGACTTCTCAACAGAACTTTGTGGTGGTACACATGTTGATAATACAGGCAAAATCGGTCTTTTCAAGATTGTTTCCGAATCTTCAGTTGCAGCAGGTGTTCGTAGAATTCAGGCTGTAACAGGTAAAAATGTATTAAAATATATTGATGAAAAGAATGACCTTTTATATGCAACCGCAGAAAGCTTTAAGGTAGGTAATGTTTCTGCACTCCCACAGAAAGCAGTCGCAATTGCAAATGACATTAAGGCAAAGGAAAAGGAAATTTCAACACTTAAAGCAGAAATCAACTCATTCAAGACTGCAGGCATTATGGCAGGAGCTGTTGATGTTAAGGGTGTTCAGCTTGTCGTTTATTATGCAGGTGAGCTTGACGCAAACGGACTTCGTTCTATGGCTGAAACTGCAAGAGATTCTGCTCCTAATACAGTTGCTGTTATTGCAGGTTCAAATGCAGAAAAAGGTACTGCTTCATTTGCTTGTGCTTGCGGTAAAGATGCAATCAGCTGTGGTGCTCACGCAGGTAATATAGTTCGTGAAGTTGCTAAAATTGCAGGAGGTTCAGGTGGCGGTAAACCTGATATGGCTATGGCAGGCGGTAAGGATATTTCAAAGATTGACGACGCATTGATGTCAGCTAAAGAAATCCTTGAAACAATGGTTAAATAAGGAGAATTTATTATGGATTGTCTTTTTTGTAAAATAGCAAACGGTGAAATTCCGTCAAATAAGGTTTATGAGGACGATAAAATCCTTGCATTCCGTGATATTGCTCCTCAGGCTGAAACTCACGTGCTTGTAATTCCAAAGGAACACGTAGCTTCTTCTGCTAACGATATAAATGCAGAAAACTGCGAAATCGTAGGCTATATTTTTGCTAAAATTCCTGAAATCGCTTCTCTTGCAGGTGTTGACAGCTACAGAGTTATCAATAACTGTGGTGATAAAGCAGGACAGACTGTAAAGCATATTCACTTCCACATTTTAAGTGGAGATAACCTTTCAGAAAAACTTGTTTAAAAAGGAGTGTTCGCATTGAAAAGACCATTTGCTGTAATTGGCTCTTCAATGCTTATAGCTTTCCTTGTAGTTTCAAATGTTACGCATAAGATGACTATTGCTCTTTTAACGGGAGCAGTAGTCATTTTTTCTTGCTTTCTTATTTTTAAGCCTTTGAGAAAATACCTGTCTGTAATTTTTGCTTTAGTTGGTGTGATTACATTTACATTTTCTTTTATTGGTGCAGAAAAACATTATCTTAATGAAATGGAAAGCTTTGAAAACGAGCAGACTTTTACAGGTGTTATATGTGAGATGCCTACGGATTCTGATTATGCCTTTTCTTACATAATAAAGCCTGATAACAAAAATTATAAAGTCCGTTTTGTTACTGAGGATAATAAGTTTATCCGTGAAGGCGATTATGTAAGATTGCAGGTTGTTAATTGTGAAGAATATACGGAAACAGATATGCTTGAAAATTCTCTTTCATCAAAGGTTTATTTCACGTTTTTTGAAAGTGACGAATGTACCATTGAGAAAACAGGCGAAATCAATAAATTTTATGAAACGATTGGTGCAATAAAAAGAGAAGTTACAGAAATTATTATGAATTATCTTCCCGGTAGAAATGGTGCAATAGCAACAGCTATGACCATAGGAGATAAAGAGGGAATTGGCGATAGTGTAGTTGATTATTTTAGTTATTCAGGCACATCACACCTTCTCGTAATTTCAGGACTTCACATGACACTGTGGTCAACGAGTATTATGAAAATTCTCAACAAGTTTTCAAAAACGAGAAAATATTCACACATAATCGGACTTTTGTGTCTTTTGGCATATTCTTCAATAACAGGCTTTAGTGTATCTGTAATCAGAGCAGGTATAATGGTCGGTTCAACACTTATAGCACGATTTTTCTATCGGGAATCAGATAGTCTTAATTCCATAGGTGTTGCAGTTGCGGTTATTCTTTTGGAAAATCCATTCGCACCAAAATCAGTTTCATTGTGGCTTACAGTTTTATCTACGGTTGGAATAATTGTGTATTCTCCGAAAATTGAGAGTTGGATTAGAGAAAAGTTTAATGAAAAATCAATATCAAAAACACCTCTTTTTTCTAATGTAATGACAGCATTTGCCGTCAGTTTTTCAACCGCAGTATTTACACTGCCTGTTTTTGTATATAAATTAAAAATGATGCCAATATTATCAATTTTTGCAAATCTCATTATGGTTACTCCTGCAATGATAATGATGGTTTTAACTGTTTCAGGTATTGTTTGTCATATTTTCTCACTTGCATCTTTTTCAAGAATTTGTTTTTTTGTAGTAGGTGCAATTGGTGAATTACTTCATTTTGTTGCAGAAAAAATAGGTATGCTTGACCGGTCAACAATATCTCTTAACCACAGATATTACAAATACTTTTTGCTTTTACTTTTAATCGGAATATTAGTAGCATTAATTCTTAAAAAGTATAAAGTTGATATAATAAAACATATTACCGTATTGATGACTGTTATCTTTTGTATTGTAGCGGTTTATTGCACATATTACGAGTATAGTACACCATCTGTGGAAATTCTGTTCACATCAGATAAACCGGTAATTACAGTCTTTTCGGAAAGCGAAAGTGTTCTTGTTGGCGTTCAGAAAAAGAAATATGTTATGTCAATTAAAGATATGCTTTGTAAACATAATGAAAAACGACTTGATAATATAATTGTAATGGAAAAGAAGCAGGAAACTCCGTCGCAACTAATATATTTATACGAGAATTTTGGAGAAGCAAAAACTCATTATACTGATGGCGCAATCGGTGTATTTAAAGACAACTCCATAGGCTTTACAACGAATTTATCACTTCAGAAAAATGTTAATATTGATTTTTGTGATAGTGACTTTATTGAAATTGAAATGAAAAATAAAAGCATATTGGTATTGGATTGCAAAAAAACAGAAAAAATCTATGAAAATAAGAAAGAATATGATATAATACTTTTATATGGAAAGAATTCTTATGATTTTGAAATAGAATTAAAGGAAAGATTTAAGTCTTCTCAGATTATTGTATCTGAAGAGGGAAAATCAGTATCAATATAGGAGGTAGCAAGATGGCATCGGTTTATGAAGCAGATTTGAAAAGACAGATAAAAGAAAAGAATATGTCAAACTGTTACCTTTTTTATGGTAGTGAGGATTATCTTAAACAGTTTTATACAGAAAGAATTTGCAAAGCCTTTGTGACAGAAGGTAGTGAAACATTTTGTCTGCGAAAATATGACGGAAAAGAAGATACACTCGATGATGTGCTTGAGGGTGTTTCTTCAATGCCGTTTATGAGTGAATACTGCGTTGTTGTTGCTCGCGATTTTCCTCTTGATGCTTTGAATAATGATGACAAAAACAAACTGACAGTATATCTTGAAAATCAGCCTGACACATCAATTACGATTTTTTGGATGGATAGTATTGAAGTTCAGCCAAAGGCTGCAAAATGGAAATGGGTAATTGAAAATTTCACAAAGCTTGCCACTGTTGTGGATTTTGAAAAGCCTGTTGGAAGAAATCTTTTGAAGCTTATCTGTGCTTATGCTTCAAAACAAGGTTGTATGATGAGCGAAAATACAGCATCATACCTTGTGGAAACAGCAGGTGACAGCCTTAATGTGCTTTTTAATGAAATTCAGAAAGCAGTAAACTTTACAGGTCAGGGAAATGAGATTACAAGGGAGTGTATTGACAGCGTTGCTGTCCGTTCGCTTGAAGCTAAGGTTTTTGACTTATCAAAGCTTATTTTAAATCATAACCCTCAAGGGGCATTGGAGCTTCTCCATATTCTAATGCTTCAGAAGGCAGAACCTATTGATATTTTCGGCGTGATTTTAACTGCTTTTGTTGACATCTATCGTGTTAAGGTTTCTACATCAGGTGGTGAAAGCGTTACTTATTCTGCAAAGATTTTTGATTACAGAAACAAGGATTTCCGTCTTAAAAATGCTGACAGATATGCAAAAAATATGTCTATGGAGCAAATTCGTCAATGCTTTGACTGTTTTGCAGAGGCTGACAGAGCATTGAAAAGCACAGCACAGTCAGGTGAATTGATACTTGAAAAACTTATAGTGAAAATTTCACTTATAATAGCAAGGTGATGTCTGTGATTAAGATAAAAGAAGCAGTAGTAGTTGAAGGAAAATACGATAAAATCAAGCTTTCAGGTATTCTTGATACAGTAATCATTGAAACAGATGGTTTTGCAATTTTTAAAGATAAAGAAAAACAACATCTTATTCGTTTTCTTGCAGAAAAACGTGGAATTATAATTATGACGGATAGTGACTCGGCAGGCTTTAAAATTCGTTCATTCATCAAGGGTATAATTAAAAATGATAATATAAAAAATGTTTACATTCCTGATATTTACGGTAAGGAAAAAAGAAAGACAGAAGTGTCAAAAGAGGGTAAATTAGGCGTTGAAGGTATGGAAACACAGGTTATTATGTCAGCCCTCCAGAAAGCAGGTGTCCTTTATAATGAAAACAGTAAAAAGCAGGGCAGGGAGATAACTCATACTGATTTTTTTGAAGACGGAATAAGCGGTGGCGAAAACAGTAGCAGAATTCGTAAAGCATTTGCAAAGGAATTAGGACTTCCTGAAAAAATAAGTTCTTCAGCACTTCTTAAAATTATAAATTCATATATGACTTATGATGAATACAAAAAAACTTTGAAAAATATGACAGTTTTGTAAATTTTGAAAATTACTATTTCCAAAATAAGGTAAATATGATATAATATTATTTCCTTTATACGAAATTAACGAAGATGAGGTATATATAAATGCAAGTACAGAGTAAATTTCCTGTGAATGAACCATTTTATCAGGTTCGTCATATCAGAGATTTCAAAGATTTGATTGACCAGAGTGCAACACTCTATTCAAACAGACCTGCATATAAATTAAGAAAAAAAGATAAGACTTATTATGAGATAAGTCATGGTCAGTTCCGTGATGATATATACAGTCTTGCTAACAGCCTTTTGAAGGATAGTTATAACAGAGAGCATATTGCTGTTGTTGGTGCAAATTCATATAATTGGTCAGTAACGTATCTTGCTGTAACTTGCAGTGATAATATAATCGTACCAATCGATAAAGAGCTTACTGCCGATAATATCATTGATATTATCAGGGATTCTGACTCAACTGTGCTTTTTGGTGACAAAAAACAAATTAAAGGAATTTGCGAAAAAAAGGACAGATTACCGGAAGGATTCCGTATTATTTGCTTTGATGATGTGGAACTTCAGGGTGTTGAACTTTTTAGTGATTATATTGGAAAAGGTAAGGAACTTTACAAAAATAGTGAAAAACTTCTTGATAATGTAACAGTTGACCCTGATGCTACTACTGCAATTCTCTTTACATCAGGTACAACAGGTGTTTCAAAAGGTGTTTGCTTAAGTCAGAAAAATATTTGTGCTGTTGTTATGGGTGCGGCAGGGTGTATTAAAATTACAGAGGAAGACCAGCTTCTTTCAATTCTTCCGATTCATCATACTTACGAATGTACTGTTGGTTTCCTTTACATCATTTACTGTGGTGCTTGTATCGCTTTTAATCAGGCGCTTCGTTATATTACAAGAGATTTTACTGAAGTCAGACCGACAGCGTTTATTACTGTTCCGCTTCTTATTGAAAAGGTTCACGGTAAAATCTTAAAGAAGATGGACGAGAAAAAAGGTGGCAAGTTTATCTTTAAATTTGGTAAGGCGGTTTCAAATGTAACAAAAGCCATTGGAATTGAAGGTGTCGGCAGAAAACTCTTTGCAGAAGTAATCAATACATTTGGCGGAAGACTCAAACTTATTGTTACAGGTGCTGCTGCTCTTGACCCAAAAGTTGCAAAGGACTTTATGGCAATGGGCATTAACCTTTATATCGGTTATGGTCTTACGGAGTGCGCTCCGCTTGTTGCTTGTAATAATGACAGAGTTATGCTTCCTGACTCAATCGGTACTCCAATGCCCGGTGCTGAGGTTGCTATTTACAACCCTGACGAAAAAGGCGTTGGTGAAATTTGGGTTAAGGGTCCAATGGTTATGAGTGGTTACTATAAAAACCCTGAAGCAACTGCAGAGGTTATTACTGATGATGGTTGGTTCAGAACAGGTGACCTTGGTACTTGTGACAAAAACAATTGTTACAGAATTACAGGCAGAAGCAAGAATGTTATCGTTACAAGAAATGGTAAAAACATCTTTCCTGAGGAAGTTGAGCTTTATCTTAATACAAGTCCTGCGGTTGCAGAAAGCATTGTTTTCGGTGATGACACAGGGGACGAAACACTTGTCAGCACTGCTGTTTATCCTGATATTGAAGCTATTCAGAGTATTCTCAAGAAAGAAGAGATTACAAAAGAGGAAATCACTACTGCTGTAAGTGAAGCAGTTAAGGATGCAAACAGAAAGCTTCCTAATTATAAGAAAATCAGAAGATGTTATATCAGCGAAGAAGAGTTTATAAAAACTACAACAAAGAAAATCAAGCGTCAGGTAAATATTGATAGAATTATGCAGGACGCTAAAAACAAGATAAATACAGAGGAATAAATAAAATGATTTTAGGTCACGATAATAAAGAAAACTATTCAAACGGACTTACCGTAATGGCAATTATGGCTTCACCTCGAAAGACAGGCTATACAGCAAAGCTTTTGGGAAGTCTTTTGCGTGAATTTCCAAAGGGTACAAATTTTGAAATAGTGAATCTCTATGAGCTTAATCCTACACCTTGTAATGCTTGCGGATATTGCAAGACAGGTAATGGTTGCTCAAAAAAAGACCTTGAGGATTTTTTCAAAAAATTTGAAACAACAGATGTTATCGTGTTTGCAACACCGATTTACTTTATGGGTGTTCCTGCACCATTTAAGGCATTGATTGACCGTTTTCAGCGTTATTATGAGGCTCGTTTCCGTCGGAATATGCAAAAGCCTATTGAAAAGCATCGAAAGGCAGTCCTCATTGTCACAAGTGGCTCTGACGGTGAAATCGGATATGAAGTAATCAAACATCAGCTCTTACAGGCATTTTCAGTGCTTAACATTGAGCTTTGCGGAGTAACACATGCAAAGAACACTGATAAATGTGGTGTTGATAATACAGATGTTGACAGAGCAAGAGCATTATATTGGAAGGTGAGATAAATGGCAGTAATTAAACTTAATCTTGAAAATTTTGCACAGGAAGTTTTAAAATCAGAAAAACCTGTCCTCGTTGATATGTATGCTGATTGGTGTGGGCCATGTATGATGATGGCACCTGAAATTGAAGCATATTCAGAGGAAACTGATAAAGTAAAGGTGTGCAAGCTTGATGTTGATGAGGCAACTGACCTTGCATTGACATTCGGTGTAATGAGCATCCCAACAGTAATTCTTTTTGACAAAGGTCAAGAGGTAAAACGCTTTGTTGGTGCAAAGGAAAAACATCAAATCGCAGAATTTGTTGGTGAATAGAAAAAAGGGCTGATTTTTTAAATCAGTCCTTTTTTTGTAGGGACAATTCATGAATCGTCCGCATTTTGTTTATTGTTATACTTAAGAACGGGCAATTCGTGAATTGCCCCTACAAGATTTCTGCAACCATATTTATTTTACAACTACCTTAACAATCTCACCAACATAAACTCTGTGGAAGTCGTTTGCGGCATAGTTTTTCATAATGCTTTCATCAATAAATCCGTCAGGTTTCATATCCTGATATGCTAATTTTTTAAGTACAACATTAACTGTTGCTTCTTCGAATCCTATTGCAGTTTCCATATCAATTGGTGTAAGTCCTGTTTCTGCGATTTTGTCGATGTCACGACCTGATTTGCTTCCACATACACCAAGTTCTTTTTTGTGTTCACCACCGAAAAATGAGAGAGAAAAATAGTCATTCTTTTCTATAAATTCATAAGTGTAACGCTGTGGTCTTACGAAAACGAAACAAACATCTTTGTTCCAAAGTTCACCAATTCCGCCCCAGCTTACTGTCATTGTGTTGAAATCACCTTTTGTACCCGCTGTGAGCAATGCCCAATCGTTACTAATCATTTTAACAAAATTGTCCTTTAATTCTCTTATATTTATTTCTTTTGACATAGTAATCATTCCTTTAAAAAATTTGTATTAATTATATACTTTTAAAAAGCGAAATACAACTGAAAAAAGCGCAAAATTGTTGAAAAGACGAAAAATGTTGAAAAAGTTTGTGAATTTATACAAAAAATCACAATAAAGTTTGTATAGTTATTTTTATTCTACACCTTTTCTAAAAATCACTTTTATGATAATATATTAAGGCTATTTTGGAGCCGTGTGAAGAAAAACGGCAGTTTGAAGGATGAAGAAAATGGAATTCAGCGAAAGACTTAAATACTTAAGATGTGCAAAAATCCCAACAATAACACAAAAAGATTTGGCAAATGCCTTGGGTGTTACTCAAAGAAAAATTTCTTTTATGGAAACAGGTACAACTGAACCATCACTAAAGGATATCAAGGCACTTTGCAAATATTTTAATGTGTCAGCGGATTATCTTTTAGGTTTACCTAAAAATATGAATTATCCGGAGTAATTTATGACTAAAAAACAACGTGCAGTTCTTCTTGCGGAAGGACTGAAAAAGGAATATCCCGATGCTTTGTGTTCCCTTGTGGCAGATAATCCGTTTGAGTTGCTTGTGGCAACAAGGCTTTCTGCACAGTGTACAGATGCAAGGGTGAATCTTGTAACTCCCGAGCTTTTCGCCAAATACAGAACTCTTGATGATTATGTTAATGCTGATGTTAAGGATATTGAAAATATAATCCGTTCTTGCGGTTTCTATCAGGTCAAAGCAAGAGATATCATTGAAATGGCACGAGGTGTCAGGGATAATTTCGGCGGAAAAGTTCCCGATAATATTGAGGATTTGACATCTTTGCAGGGCGTTGGCAGAAAGACTGCAAATCTTATTGTTGGTGATGTGTATAAAAAACCTGCTGTTGTGGCAGATACGCATTTAATAAGACTTACTAACAGAATGGGACTTGTAAATACAAAAGACCCTAAAAAGGTGGAAATGGAGCTTAAAAAAATTCTTCCACCTGAAGAAAGTAACGATTTCTGTCACAGATGCGTGCTTCACGGCAGAGCAGTATGTACTGCACGAAAGGCAAACTGCGAAAACTGTTGTCTAAATGAATGTTGTAAAAAAATATTATAATATTATTTCGTAGGGGACGGTGTCTTCTACGAATTTTTTAGTGAAATATTTTGTTTACACAAAATGTAAAATAATTATCCTTTGTAATTATGAAATATTTGGCTATCGCCAAATGTGAAATGAAATTCACTCGTCGTAAGACGAATTTCACTGAAAATATTGTATTATACAATATTTTTATGCTATACTATTAACATATTATGGAAATGAGGTAATTTTATGGACCCAATTAATGTTGATTTCGGTAACAAAAGTGTTATGCCTGAAACACCCAAAGGCAGTACAGTAAAAAAAGTAATTGTCAGCCTTTTGTTGACGATAGTTGCAGGTGCGGTTTTATACTATTTTATGTTACCTGCACTTAATTTCAAGGCGCTTGAACTCTATATCTATATTGCTGTTTTGATTGTGGCATATATTGGTATTTTCGGTGTACTTTCAAAAGCTTATTTCCGACCTGAATATATGGAATATGCAAAGAACAAAGTGAAAGTTCCGATTATAATGATTGTTGTTCTCGTTGTTCTTGTTGGTATAGGTTATCTTACAGGTGCGGAAATTTTCCGTGCAAGAGATTATGCAGAACTTATTGATGTTAAAGAAGGTGACTTTGCAGAGGAAATCGCAGAGGTTGATTTCCAAAGTGTACCTCGTCTTGATAAAGATTCATCAAATATGATTGCAACACGTGCATTAGGTGAGCTTTCTGACTATGTTTCACAGTTTGTTGTAAATTCATATTATTCAACGCAGATTAACTATAAGGGAACTCCTGTCCGTGTTCAGTCCCTTGATTACGGTGATGTTTTCAAGTGGCTTAAGAATACAAAAGAGGGTATTCCTGCATACATTATTGTTGATATGACTACTCAAAAGGCTGAAACTGTTCGTCTTGAGGAAGGTATGAAGTATTCTCCTGCAGAGCATTTCAATGAATATCTTATACGTCATGTCCGTTTTAAGTATCCGTCATTGATGCTTGGCGAACCATCATTTGAAATTGACGAAACAGGCAGACCATATTGGATTGTACCTGTACTTGATAAGACAATCGGTCTTTTCGGTGGTACAGATGTTCAGGGTGCTATCATCGTTGACTCAATTACAGGTGACACAACTCTTGTTTCAACAAGTCTTGATGGTACAACAAAGCTCCCTACTGACAAGTTCGTAACAGATAAGGAGTTTCAGTGGCTTGACCAGGTGTATTCCGCAACTATCGTAAATCAGCAGTATAACTACTATGGTAAATACAACAATGGTTTCTGGAACTCAATTATCGGTCAGGAAAATGTTCGTGTTACAAGTCAGGGTTATAACTATTTAGCTCTTAATGATGACGTTTATATGTACACAGGCGTAACTTCAATCAGTTCCGACCAGTCAATTATCGGTTTCGTTCTCATTAACCAGAGAACAAAGGAAGCTGTTTATTATCAGCAGGCGGGTGCATTGGAAGAAACAGCAAGAACATCAGCACAAGGTAAGGTTCAGCAGTACGGTTATCGTGCAACATTCCCGATTCTCCTTAATGTAAGTGGTGAACCCACATATTTTATGGCACTTAAAGATGCAAGTGAACTTGTTAAGATGTATGCAATGGTTAATGTTGAGCAATCAACTGTTGTTGGTGTAGGTACAAGCCTTGCAGAATGTACAGAAAACTATGCAGCAGAACTCCAGAAGAATGGCGTTAATGTAGATGTTGACGTGGACTCAATGGGTCAGGAAGAAACACCTGATGAACCAAAGGTTGAAACAGTTGAAGTTAAAGGGACAGTTGAGGAAATCAGAAGTGTCATCACAGGTGGCGAAACTTATTTCTATATTAAACTTGAAGGTAATAATTCATATTACAAAGTTGCTGTAAAGGATGCTGAAAAGATTGTAATCCTCAATGTGGGCGACGCAATCACATTTACAGTTGATAAAGATGCCAAGGGTGAAATTATCACAGTAAATTCAGTTAAATAAGTGCAAAATTGTAAGGGCGATTCACGAATCGTCCTTATTTTTGCCTTAAAAGAAAGTTAGGTCATTCTGAACGTAAGCGAAGAATCTCTATATAAACCCAAAGTGTGCTATCCAAATAAGAATAGCACACTTTTTATTGGTCTTCAGCAAAGACAAAACCCCCGGTTCTACCGGGGGAATAAAAA
>CALCTT010000094.1 GCA_937906895.1 uncultured Clostridia bacterium
TGGCATTTGGGAGCGAACAACTCCGCAGAAATCAACACAGCTTATTTTCTGTGACCTTTCTACTCCGCATAATGACGGCAAGTTTAATGTTTATGATGACATTAAGAAAAAACTTATAGCAAAAGGTGTACCCGAAAGTGAAATTGCCTTTATTCATAATGCAGACAGTGAAGCAAAGAAAAAAGACCTTTTCGGAAAAGTCCGTTCAGGTCAGGTTCGTGTTCTTATAGGTTCAACCGCAAAAATGGGTGCAGGTACTAATGTTCAGCAGAAGCTCATAGCGATTCATCACACAGATTGTCCGTGGCGTCCCGCAGACCTTCAACAGCGTGAAGGTCGAATAGTCCGACAAGGTAATGAAAACCCCGAAGTTGAGATTTACAGTTATGTTACAGAGCAGACATTTGATGCCTATCTTTATCAGTTGGTTGAGAATAAACAAAAGTTTATAGGTCAGATTATGACATCAAAATCGCCTGTGCGTTCAGCAGAAGATGTTGACGAACAGGCGTTATCTTATGCCGAAATCAAAGCTCTTGCAACGGGTAATCCGTATATCAAAGAGAAAATGGATTTGGATGTAGCAGTATCAAAACTCAAACTTTTGAAACAGAACCATTTAAGTCAGAGATACAGCCTTGAGGACAGAATTATAAAGTTTTATCCGCAACAGATAAAGCAAGGTGAAGAAAGAATTTCCGGATACAATGCAGATATTCAAAGAGCAAAAGAAAACACCTTCCTTAATGCAGATAACTTCTCACCTATGATTGTTGAAGATGTTACCTATGACGAAAAGAAAGGTGCAGGTTCAGCGATATTGGTTGCTTGTAAGGCGATGACATCAGCTGAACCGAAATCAATCGGCTCTTATCGTGGCTTTAATATGGAACTGTCATTCAATTCTTTTGAAAAAGAATATGTATTAACTCTTGTCGGTTCGCTCAGGCATTCTGTATCTCTCGGTGCTGATATTTACGGTAATATCACCCGTCTTGATAACCTTATATCTTCAATGCCTGAAAAGTTAAAGGCTTGCGAGGAACGACTTGCTGATACAAAGGTTCAGCTTGAAAATGCAAAAGCAGAGGTTGAAAGACCGTTCCCACAGGAAGAAGAACTCTCACAGAAAATGGAGAGGTTAGCAGAGCTTAATGCACTTCTTGATATGGACCATCATGACAATGAAATTGTTGATGGTGAGGTTGAGCAGGAAGAACGAAATAAATCTGTTAGAGATAAATCAGTTGAAAGATAAATTGTGGGAGTATGGTGATTTTCATTTTTGTGAGAAGCATCATACTCATCCCACACTTTTTCAGCTTCTTCAACAGTATCAAAGTATAGATGCTTTTCCAAATATTCTCCATACAATATTACAAGTTCGGGGTTATGTTTTTCATCATCAATAACAAACTGCCATTCAATGAATTCTTCAAGCTCATCTTTGGTAAAATATAAGCCTTTGCTATAAAGGTCTTTAACTTCATCTACTGTATATTCAGGTGGCAAAGAAACGATTCCCATATGTAAAGAAGTGAAAATTTCTGATATTAATGTTTTTTCTTCGTCTGAGAGATTCCCCCTCAACTTCTGGTATTTTTGTAATTCCTCTTTACTAAATAATTCAGGATGATTCTCTACGAGTAAAAAAAGACGATTTAAATTATCGTAATTTTCAATGATTCTTTTCTTTTCCGACATTGAATCAATATGCCATAGGCTTCGTATTGAGAGAGCAATGTCATTTGTGATTTCTCTTTCGTTTTTCAAGTAAAACACGCCTTTATTTTTCTCTTCACTATATAAAGTGTCGAAACTGCAAAAAAGTAACAAAAAAATTTTAGATTTTGCCTTTCATATATATAAGTGCAAAAAATATAAAAAATTTTTATCCTATCTATATATGACGAAAAAAGGAAAAAGTTTCACAATAAAATTGGTTATTTACAAAATGTTTACAATTTCAAAGAGAAGAAGATTATAATCGCTTTTTTCCTACTACTACGGATGGAATTACCAAATCGTCAAATAGAAATTTTTGAAATGACCAAAGTATCGTTTAAAGAAAATCTATTCGATTTTTGACAAAAAAGGTGCAAAAATGCCCTTAGTACAAGGTGCATTTTTACTTCAAAAAAGCCTTGTTAAAAATTTTTTTGAAAAGAGAGAGTTTATGTCAGAAAAATCAAAAAAGAAGGGGCAGACAACAGATATATTCTTTGATGACTATTACCCCACAGTGACTATCATCACATATAACTATAAACTCAAAAAGAAGTTAGCAAAATTTTATCAGGAGCATCCGGAATGCTGTAGAAAAATTTATGAAGATGATGACGGTGGAGTAAGGTATGAAGTTGAAAAAAGCAGAATGTCAATAAGGTTTATCTCACCTTGCTCCGAAGAGAAAAAAGAAATGTACAGAAATATTATCAATACTATAAATCATAAGGAGGGCGATTCTATGTGATTGCAAACGATGTAATGTCATTTTATGTAAATCAAAAAGGCAAAATAGAATATAATGAAAGTTGCCGCAATTGCCCTGAAGAATGCAAACAGAGTTTTAGGGCGGAACTTCTTTCTTGCTCAAAACTCAAGAAGGAGGAAAATGAAAATGACACTTGAACAATTAAATACTGCTCTTTACGAAAAAATATATGCAGAGCAACAGGAGTTCATAAGTTCATTAAAAACTATGACTCCTGAAA
>CALCTT010000095.1 GCA_937906895.1 uncultured Clostridia bacterium
GTGAAAACGGTGACATCAATGTAAATGACCTGATTGAAAAATCACCATTTGATAATTATGACATAATCACAATGTTCGGTGCTCAGGCACAAATACTTCGCAACATCGTTGATATCATGCACAACAGCATCACCGCTGCATAAATCTAGATTAAAAAGTAACAAAGGCTGACTCATTTTATTGAGCCAGCCTCTGCATTTATAGTGTTATTAAATTATAATTAAGTTTAGTTTTCGTAAATCTTTGTTAAACCAAAGAGTCCACGGAAGAAACTGCCTATTTTATCGAAGAATCCTGCTTTTGATTTCATTTCGATTGAATCTGTTGCACGGACTTCACCATCAGTACTGTAAAGTATTGCTGTGGAAGTTGTATAACCTTTGTTCTGTGCAATTATTTTAAGACTTGGCTTGAATAATAAAATGTTATGTAAACATTTTACATCCATTTAAATGTTTCATCAGAACGCCAAATGAACGGACCGCCAAATTCTGTAAAAATCCATTTATCATCAATAAGTTCCAATGTGTATTTTATTGTTTCTTTTTCGTTAGTTTCCTTATAATGACAGGTTATTGTGAATTCACATTTGTTTTCTGCATTAGAAACAATGTCTAATTCTGCGAATTCTAAGCCATAATTTGCACCCTGACCTATTGTACAGACAACATACCATTTACCGTCTTTTTCCATATAGTTATTCTCAAACATCTCTTTATAGACATCTTCGACAAAACAGTTCTGAAGTTCTTTTTCCAAGTCATTCAAAGTTGCAAACCTTGTAGGAACAACCTGGTAATATGGCATATCGTATTGTCCTGTAATTACGCTGTCGAAGTCATATCTGACTGCCCAACCATAGCCAAGCCAATCAACATGCAGTTGACTTGCATATAAGACCTTTTCTTTGATTTCATCCTCTGTAAGAAGAACTGGTTTAGGTGTTGTCGTTGATTCAGTTGTAATTTCAGTTGTTGACTCTGTCGTAGGTTCTGTTGTAGATTCTGTTGTTTGCGCAGATGAAGAGGCTTCTTCTACAGATTGCTCAACATTCACAGGTGGTGTCAATTCTTCTTTATAATTTGAATGAATTATGGCAACTGTTGCACCAGTACCAACTGCAACTACAGCAATAGTTGCGATAACAGCTTTCAGTTTCATAGTTTTCTCCTTTTAACCTATTGTAATTTTGAATTCGTTTATATTATAATCATAATTATAATCAAACGCTTCGGCGACATATTTTATTGGTATCCAGATTAATCCATTTGAATCCGTATATGAAGCAGCTATAGAGGCCAGCTCATCATTATTAACTTTTATTTTGTTTTGGTTAATAAAGAATTCAAGTATTGTTTGATTATCTTCCAAAATAACACTATTATTAATTGTGTCATACGAGCCAATTAAACCAAAAATCTCACAACATTCGTCATACGGTAACATTGGTTCATTATTCTTTATTTGGATTGATTGTTTGGGAACAACGATGGTATCTTTATAACATAAGGTAAGCGTTTTCTCACAAAAAGCAGTTTTATATAATGTCCCATAAGGGTCGTTAGATGCGTATAATGCTCCGCCATATTTTAGAAACACCTGATACTGTGTATTTCCTTGTAAGCCATAACATTCTGCTTGTTTGACATTGTCTAATCTATGGTAATATGATGAATCTCCATCAAAACGTCCACAGGAATAAGCACCATAAATGATAAAATTACCATTATCCAAAATATCAATTATATCCTCTGCAATGATTTTATCATCATCAGTTCGGATTAATTTGTTATCCATTGTTAATACGGCAGGTTGATTTATTGAAATTTTTTGTAAATCTAAAGAATTGTTTCCATAAAAAACCTCTTTAACATTACGGTATATAGTTTCTGTAGAATTGGTTTCATATGAGTATCTCATTAAATTATGATTATTTACATAATAAATATATGAATTCTCATTTGGAGTACAATACACACTGTAATCCGGATCTGCGTTTTGAGCAATACGATTAATAGGATTTAGCGGAGTATCTTCATAACTATATTCATCTAATTTCCAAAAAAGCAAGTCACCATTTTCTTTTATTATACAACAACGATTGCTATTAAAACTGGAGTTTTCATACAAACCATCATATAAGCAATACAGTCTCTCAACATTGTTTGCAATTTCACGAATTTTTTCATCTTCATGTAATGTAAAATAATGTTTGACCGTATTATCTGCAAATAAAAAGACACCTGAAAATGCTACGCCAGTACCATCACTATATTGAAAAACATGACCGTCTTTTATATCGCCCTGCAACAGAACATCTCCATTCACATTACACAACTCATTGTCATAGTTAATATATAAGTAGTGATTAAACAACTTTTTAGCAGAGACATTAATTGCTTTTTCTTCAATGTTTTGTATAGTTCCATAATACATAAGTTCATGAAAAATCGAAATATGTTTTTTTGATTCATATCGATTATTAACACAGATGATTTCACCATCATTCAGCAAAATCAGTCCTTCAAATCCATCTTCTGACATTTTCACTTCCTTGACATTGTCAGTAATAAAAACTGGGTTGGGAGTATCAAGCGGTCCACAATACAACTCACCAGCCTCTGTCATTACCAATACATTACCATCGAGCAACCAAAACTCTTTTATTGGTCTGCTTACATTTTCATACACAGGTTCTAACTGCTCATTGACAATAGTCTTTGTTGTGGTTGGAGGTTCATCTTGCTTGCTACAAGACGCCATGTTAAAAAGTATTAATAAAACTAAAAATACAGATATAACTTTCTTCATTTTCATTTCTCCTTTACATTTCCTAAATTATAACATTCTTAAGTTTTAATTGTTTGTCAATGTAAAAAATCGCCCAAAAAATGTTAAAAAAAATTAGCAACAAGTAATCAAACTGCAAAAAACCACTGAAAAATGTAACAAAACGACTATTTGTGATTGATTTTTTATGATAGAATATTAAAAGAAAGGGGCTGAATATATGCTGAATATTGCTATTTGTGACGATAATCAGAATTTTCTTGACGAGTTTTCTAAAACCGTATCTTCTCTTATAAAAGAAGAACACAACATTTTTAAATTCTCAAATGCAAATGAATTACTCAACAGGATTGAAGAGTATTCAAGCGAAACTATAGATATCGTTATAACTGATATTGAAATGCCGGGAAAGAGCGGCATAAATATGGCTAAGGAACTCAAAAGTCTTCACCCTCGTATTCAATTTATTTTCGTGACTAATTATACTGAATATATCCAAGAAGTTTTTTCGGTGAATCCCGTTTATTACATACTCAAACCTGTTGATAATGCTAAACTTACCGAAGCACTTGAAAAAGCCATTGAGCAACTTTCAGAATCTGATAAAAGATGTTTCAATGTCACAAGCAAGAACAAGATTATAAGAATAAGATTTGACAATATTAAATATATTGAGAGTTATTCAAGAAAAATTATTATTCACGAAACACGAAGAAATACTGAATTACTAATGAAACTTGACGATTTTGAAAAAGAATTACCACCGTACTTTTTGAGAATTCATAAAAGCTATTCAGTCAATATGAATATGATACGTTCAATAAATAATAATCGTATTGAATTGTTTTCAGGCGAGGTTATTCCCGTTGCCAAGGCAAAATATCCTGAAATTAAAAAGAACATTTTAGCATTTTTAAGTTCACAATTATAGGAGAAAAAATTATGGGTTTTGATATACGTGCAATTCCATTTTACATATCAATGGTCTATGCAATATGGATGGAATTTTGGACATTAACAAAGGTATTGACACCTAAACTTAAATTCTATACAACTTGCCTTATAGGTTTCGTAATGCATGCGATAGTTTATTTTATAACAACACTATTTCCACCGTTTTTTGAATTGGTACCTGAAGTGGATACTCAGCGGAATATTCGCTCTGTAGGGCTTCTTTTGACAATGATAGTTTTCATAGCCGTTTTATTTAAGGATAGCATTATTGAAAAACTTAAAGCTGGTGCCCTTTTTCAAATTTGTGTACTTTTTTTTGAGGGTGTGCTTGTTGCGGTTTACACATCAATTCTGGGAATTTCCTTTGAAGAACAAGCTTTTGAATTGTCGTTAGGTGAACAAACTATTTATGCCATCTGTTGTATAGGTACATATTCATTATTGAGTATTACTATGCGTTTTGCATTTAAAAAAATAAAAATAAAAGTTCCAGTTTCCGTAATGGCAACTCTCTCAATCATTATTGTTATGAATTGCATGATGATGATATTTATTTATTCAAGTAACTACGCCAACAAGGATACGTTTACTACGATAATTCTTTATCTTGTGCCAGCTACAATTATAATTATGTGTATTGCACTTTATAAAATCATGGCAAGAGTAAGCGACAATGAAGTTTTGCGCGAAAAGCTTTATTGGCTTGAGAGTGTTAAGGAAATTGAACTTGACTACTATAACAAATTACAGGACAAGACAAATGATATGCGTCGAATCCGTCACGATTTCAAAGGTATTCTTGACAGCGTAAACTTATTAATCAATGAAAATACACCTGAAAGCCTTGCCAAGGCTAAAGAACTGTTAATGTCTCTCAACAACAATTTGCATCTTACAAAGATTCTAGTTTATTCGCGAAACCTCGTTGCCAACGCAGTTATAGTGGCTAAATATGAAGAAGCTAAAAACGAACAAATCGAAATGAATATCGCAGTTGATATACCTGAAGAAATAAGTGTGGAAGCAATCGACCTGAACTGCGTATTTCTTAATATGTTAAATAATGCAATTGAATCATGCAAAAAGTTGCCTGTTGAACAACGAAAAATTATACTCAAAGCAACTGTTCAGGCAGGCTTTTTAATGATTAAAATTGAAAATCCCTATTTATCTGTTGAAACTGATAAACAGGGAAAAATCAAAACTTCTAAAAAAGATAGCGAGAATCATGGCTTTGGTCTGTCACTCATTGAAGATATCTCAAAAAAATATGACGGACATTTCCAGGTTGATACAACTAATGGGAAGTTCATTACCACGGTATCATTAGGACTAAAAAACTTGACTAATCACACAAGTACGCGAAATCGCCATATTACCTAATATAATAAGCAAATGCAGGTGCAAAATGTACCTGCATTTTTATAACCTAAAGAACTTGTGAAATTATGTTTATTGTTATCGCAAATATAAAAATGGTGTTAAGTGTATAGGTATGGACGTGCGATTAAATCTCAATAGTGTCATTTCTTTTTGGCTTGATATGTTTTTCTGATTGTCCCTCATATTTTTGGTAAGCATCGTCAAGAACAGCGTCAACTAATGAAAGTTCATATTCATTAGTTGGGACTGCAGAGAATGAACTGTTTTCCGATGAAACAGGGGACTGTGCACTATAAATCTCATTGTTTGTTAATTCTGTTCTCTGAAAATATTTATAACTCTTAAAACGGTAAAGGCTATTATCCCAACGGTCAGTGCCGTTTCAAGAATTTTTAACAGCTTAAGTGTATTTCCAAGTCGAGAAATTACGCTTATATCGTGACTCATATTCATTATATTATTCTCCGTTTGTCAAAAGAACTCCGTGTGCGATTCCGGGAACACTTTCGCCCTGTAGTGATGATGTTGTGGATAGTAAAGCACCGGTACCCACAAACAAAACTCGCTTTAAGCTACCATTTGTAAGCTTTTTCATAATAATCGAGTTTACAACTGCAGCACTGCAACCGCAACCTGAACCGCCTGCGTGCATATCCTGTTGTTCCAAATCGTAAATCATAAGTCCACAGTCATTGTGAACAGATGAAATATCGATATTGAAATCCTTAATTAATAAATCAATCAACAATTCACTTCCAACCTTGCCCAAATCACCTGTTAAAATCAAATCATAGTCACTCGGCACAGTAACGGTATCACTTAAAAAGCTCTGTATGGTATCTGCCGCCGCCGGGGCCATGGCGGCACCCATATTGTTAGCATCCTTTATACCAAAGTCCATAATTTTGCCGAAAATCACAGCCTCTATTGATGGCGTATTTCCTTTATGCTGTGAAATGACGGTTGCACCTGAGGCGGTAGCTGTCCGTTGAGCTGACGGAGGTCGTTGTCCACCATACTCAAGCGGTAGGCGAAACTGCCTTTCTGCAGATGCAAAATGTGATGAAGTGGAGGCAACTGCTGTGTTCACAACCTGTGAATCCACCAAAACCGATGCAAGAGCCATTGAAAGAGCCATTGTGGAGCAAGCACCGTAAAGACCTAAAAACGGAATTTGCAATTCTCTTATACCGAATGATGTGCCGATACATTGATTTAGCAAATCGCCGGCCATAATCAGGTCGATGTCTTTTGGTGACAAATTAGCCTTTGCAATTGCTCGTGAAACAGCTTCCTTGTGCAAGGCACTTTCGCTTTTTTCCCAAGTGGGGCATCCGTCAATTGTGTCGTCGTCATAGGTTTTATCAAATTCCTTTGACAAAGGGCCTTCGCCTTCTGCTTTGCCGACAACAGAAGCATAGCCATAAACCGATGGCTTTGTAGGTAGTACAATTGTATGCTTTCCAATTCTTTCAGCCATAAAATCAATCCTTTCAATCTGCAATTATTATTCTCAAAAATTTACAAATAATTCAAATTCATTTTATTGACATCGAATATGTGTTTTGTTAGACTTTATAATAGTTTTTATTAAAAGGATGATGAAAATGAGTGAAAGAAAATTTCTTGATGCAGCGTTGAATAAGCCTGAACCGGGAGATAAAATTGAATATTTTAACAATATCAAAAGAAGAATGAACGGATATGTTCTTACAGAGAATCAGAGAAATCAGCCACAAGCAGGATATGCTTATGAAATTGATGTTACTGATATGTGGGAAGAATATAAAAAAATAAAGACAACTTGCGGATACAAATTGTCTTTTAATACAATTATCATGAAAGCAATGGTCGAGGGACTTAAGGTTGCACCAAGACTTAATGCACACATTAATTTTGATTATACTCGTTCTTGCGGAACACTTATTATTAAAAAGCATATTGACGTATCTATGCCTGTTATGCTTGACAGCGGTGATACATTCCCTGTTAAGATTTGCAAGTGTGAAGAAAAGAATCTTCAAGAGCTTCAGCAGGAAGTTGACGAAATGACATATAAGATGAAGAATACTGATATTGATGGTGTCCTTTTTGATTTGGTTATTCAGAGAACGGTAGGCTTCCTTTTAAAAGGTCAGTTTAAAAAGACTATTGCACAGACAGTTGCAGGTATTGTTGGTAAACACAAAATCGGTACTCTCGGCGGTATGTTCCAGAAAAATGCAAGTGATGGCGAAAAGGGTCTTAAGTATTATCATCTTAATGAGGGCACTGTTTGCTTCTCAAACTGGGCAGGACTTTATGATGGGCTTAGAGGATTTGAAACAACATCACCACTTCTTTATCCGCAGGTGTTTATGATGGGCGTCGGCGGATTTATTGAAAAGGAAGTTCCTTTCAGAAATGAAAAAGGCGAGGTTGACCTTGCAACAAAGAAAATGTTGCCTGTAACTCTCACATTTGACCACAGAATCGGTGCGTTCAATGATGTTATTCCGTTTATGAAGAAGATGGATGAAATCTTTGAAAATCCTGAAATAATTAATGAATGGTAAACATACAACGATATGGCGGGGGCTTGCTCCCACCGTTGTATTTCATATAAATTATAATTCACATACAAATAACAAAACTCCCGATGAGCTGTTTTCATCGGGAGTTAATTCATTTATTCTTCTTTATCTTTTCCGTATTTCTTATTCCGTTTTTCAACTCGTTTTTCACGGATTTTTTCAAATGCGATTTCACCGATTATAAATAATACAATTACGAGAATTGAAAAGAAGATGCGGATTGGAGTAACTGTTAATTCATTTGAATACTTGACTGTTTTTTCAGCAAATGCCGTTACAGTATAGGTAAGGCATAAAATTACCGAAAACAGGACAGTATTCAGTTTTTTTATACCTTTTTTCATAATTATTCCTCTGTTGGTTTAACCTGAATTCCAAGGTCGTCAAGCTGAAGTGTATCAACAGGTGACGGACATTCTGTCATTGGTTCACTTGCATTCTGAAGCTTAGGGAATGCGATAACATCACGAAGTGAGTCAGCACCAATCATCTGCATAACAAGTCTGTCAAGACCGATACCCATACCGCCGTGTGGTGGAGGTCCGAATTTGAATGCATCTGTTAAGAAACCGAATTTCTCATAAGCTTCTTCGTCAGAAAGACCTAAAAGTGTGAACATTCTCTTCTGAAGTGCAGGGTCAGTAATACGGATTGAACCTGATGACAACTCAACACCGTTGAGAACAAGGTCATAAGCCTTTGCACGAACCTGTGCTTTGTCTGTTTCAAGATATTCAAGACATTCGTCCATAGGAGAAGTGAACGGATGGTGCATAGCAACGAAAGTCCCAGCATCCTCATCCCACTCGAAGAATGGGAATTCTGTAATCCAGAGAAGATTGAACTTGTCTGTTGGAATAATGTCGAGCTTCTTTGCAACCTCCTGACGAAGTGCACCAAGAACTGAAAGAACGCTGTTTTTCTTTGTATCAGCAACAATTAGTACAACGTCGCCTGTTTCTGCTCCTGCTTTGTTAAGAAGTGCTGTCATTTCGTCTTCTGTAAGGAATTTTGCAAATGAAGATGCTGTTGAGTCAGGCATAAGACGAGCAAATGCAAGTCCCTTTGCACCGATACCACGAACAAATTCAGTTAATTTATCAATTTCTTTTCTTGTAAGAGTATTGACTGCATTTTTAGCTGTAATACAGTAAACTGCACCGCCTGCTTCAAGTGCTGATGTAAATACACCGAAACCGCAACCCTTAACAACATCACCTAAGTCGCAAAGTTCCATTTCATAACGAGTGTCAGGCTTATCAGAGCCATAACGCTCCATAGCATCCTTGTAAGTGAGTCTTGGGAGCGGTAACTGAATATCAACGCCCATAGCCTCTTTGAATACTCTCTGAATATAGCCTTCGCCCATATTCATAACATCGTCAACATCAACGAATGACATTTCAAGGTCAATCTGTGTGAATTCAGGTTGACGGTCAGCACGCAAGTCTTCATCACGGAAGCAACGTGCAATCTGCATATATCTGTCAAAACCTGCTACCATTGAAAGCTGTTTATAAAGCTGTGGTGACTGTGGGAGAGCATAGAAGCTTCCGTTGTGAATTCTTGACGGAACAAGGAAGTCACGAGCACCCTCAGGAGTTGAGCGGATAAGCATTGGAGTTTCAATTTCAATAAATCCGTTTTCATCAAAATAGTCACGGGTAATTTTTGTAATCTTGTGACGAAGAAGAATATTTTTCTGTAAGTCAGGACGGCGAAGGTCAAGATAACGGTATTTGAGTCTTGTAACCTCTGATGTCTGACAATTTTCAACGATTTCAAAAGGTGGTGTTTCGCTGACACCAACAATTCTTAAATCTTTAACTTCGATTTCAACATCACCAGTCGGAATGTCCTTGTTCTTTGAAGATCGCTCACGGACAACACCTTTTGCCATAAGTACATATTCACTTCTTACTGTGAATGCCTTATCAAAAACTTCTCTGTCTGTATTGTCGTCAAAAGCCAACTGCACAACGCCTGTTCTGTCACGCAAATCAATGAAAATAAGTGCACCTAAATCACGACGACGCTGTACCCAACCTGCAACTGTAACCTCTTTGCCAACAAAGTCAGCAGTAAGAGTGCCACAGTAGTCAGTTCTTTTTAATCCGTTCATTGTATCCATTAGTTTGTGCCTCCCATAAGACTTGCTAAATCAATGCCCTCGACACCAAGGGACTCAAATCCTGACATAGCATCTTTTATAACAACTGATTGGAAATTTTCGCAGAAATCTGAAAGTGTCATTTCTGTTTCGTTACCTGTTTCCATATTTTTAAGCTTGATATTTCCTGTTTCAAGTTCGCTGTCACCTAAAACGAGTGTGTATAATGCACCGATTTTGTTAGCATATTTCATCTGTGGTTTTAAGCCACGACCAACTGTATCAAACTGAACGCACATACCTTCGTTGCGAAGCTCTGTTGCGATTTCAGCAGCCTTGATATTTGCGTTTTCACCCATACTTACAATGTAAAGGTCGCATTTTTTAGGCTCTGGGAATGGAGTTTTCTGTGCTTCCATAAGGAGCAAAAGTCTTTCAAGACCTAATCCAAATCCGCAAGCAGGTGATGGGTTTCCGCCCATTTCTTCAATAAGACCGTCGTAACGACCGCCACCGCAAACTGTACCCTGCGCACCGATTTCCTTTGATACAAATTCAAAAACAGTTCTTGTGTAATAGTCAAGTCCACGGACAATCTGTGGGGTTACTGTGTATTCAATATTCATAGCATCAAGATATTTCTTAACGCTTTCGAAGTGATTTTTGCAATCGTCACAAAGGAATTCAATGACAGTTGGTGCATTCTCTGCAATACCAGAGCAAACAGGACTCTTACAGTCAAGAATTCTCATTGGATTTCTGTCAAGACGACCAAGACATGTTTCACAAAGGTCACCTTTGTACTGTTCAAAATATTCTTTAAGAGCCTTGTGATAATGCTTTCTGCATTCAGGACAACCGATTGAGTTAATTTCAAGAGCAAGGTTGTTGATTCCAAGATAATTGAAAACTTCATTTGCAAGGGAAATAACCTCTGCATCAGCACTTGGAGCACCTGCGCCAAAGCACTCAACACCAAACTGGTGGAATTCACGAAGACGACCAGCCTGAGGCTTTTCGTATCTATAACAAGATGTGAGATAGTAAATTTTCTGTGGAAGTCCTTCGTTAAAAAGACCGTGTTCAAGGAATGCTCTTACTGCACCTGCAGTACCTTCAGGACGGAGAGTGATTGAACGACCACCCTTATCCTCAAAAGTGTACATTTCTTTCTGAACAACGTCAGTAGTTTCGCCAACACCACGCTGAAAAAGCTCAGTATGCTCAAAAACAGGTGTTCTCATTTCGCGAAAACCAAAATTTTCTGCAGTTTCTCTTACAGCAGATTCCACATATTGGATTTTGTAGCTTTCTTTAGGGAGCGTGTCCTGTGTTCCCTTAATAGCATTTGTGATTAAAGCCATACGATTCTTCCTTACTAATATGTTTTTGCCTCCCACGAGAATGGGAGGCGTTATATTTTATTTAATTATTTCGGATTGACAATGTCACGCCAATCAAGGTCGCCACGCTCAAGTGCGTGGATAAGAGCCTCAGCAGTTGCAATATTTGTTGCAACGGGAACGTTGTGAACATCACAAAGACGAAGTAAAGTATTGTCCTTTGGTTCGTGAGGCTTTGGGTTAAGAGGGTCACGGAACATTAAAAGTAAGTCAATTTCGTTACATGCAATTCGTGAACTGATTTGCTGGTCGCCACCCTGTGAGCCACTTAAGAACTGCGTAATCTGAAGACCTGTTGCCTCTGATACCATTTTGCCTGTTGTTCCTGTTGCGCAAAGCTTATGACGAGAAAGAACTCCGCAATATGCAATACAAAACTGTGTCATAAGTTCTTTTTTAGAGTCGTGAGCCATAAGTGCTATATTCATATCCAAACCCTCTTTCCTTAAAAATTTCCTTTGTTGATTAAGCTGAACTCAAAAATATGAGCAATATATACTTATAATAACAAAAAAATACAGGTTTTTCAATATTTTTTTATAAATTTAAAGGTATTTCTTTTCCCATAATTCTGCCTGCAATATTATTGAAGCAAATTTTCGCCTTACAGGATTTTGAAAGCTCCGTATCCATAACAGAAGTGTACATAATTTTCTTTTCTTCAGGCACAACACCCAAAAGTTTAAGATATGTAATATCAATGATTTCGTCAATGTTGAGATATTTTCCCCGAATTACTGCAAATGGGTCAAAACGATTGATAATTAAGAAAAGTCTGTTATCGTCAATACCTGCTTTTATAAGTTCTGTTCCTGCAACATAAGCACTTCTTGCACTCACATTATCAGGAGTTGCAACAATAAGGCAAGTGTGAGCACATTCTGCATAAATCAACGGCAATTCACCGATACCTGCAGGGCTGTCAATAATAATGTAATCATAATTTTCCGAATAAAGTGATAAAAGAGACTTAAATGTTTCAGCATTAAGATTTTCAGGATATTCCAGAGGAGCGGCCAAAAGCTGAAGATTGTCGTCAAAGAAAAGACGTGCTTTAGCGTTGTCGCAACGTTCTGACAAAACATCTGACCAATCATAAAGCAACATCTCGTCGAGTCCCAAAAGCAGGTCAAGACTTCGCAGAGAAACATCACCATCTATAAGTAATACTTTTTTACCTTGTTGACTTAAGGATATTGCAATATTGGCACAAAGTGTGGATTTGCCGACACCACCTTTGCCCGATAAAACTGTGTATATATGAGCCATATTTTCGCCTCTTTTCCCGTGTTTGCTGACTTATGAGTATTTTAACACAATTTTATGGTTTTTAAAAGGCTATTTTTGAAATTTGTCAGGATATTACACAAAAGGATTTTATCTTTGAAAAAGGACTAAGAAAACTCTGTATTTTCGGACTCTTTGTGTCAAAATAATCGTGCGGACAAGCATATAATCAAAATGAGTTTAAAAGGCAGGTGATGAAATGACAAACAATGAATTCGGTAATGAGGTTGTTGACGGCAGAATTGAATTATCAGAATTGAGCAAGTCGGCAATAATGCAGACTCTTTATTTTGGGATAGGATTTTTGACGGCATCCGCTTCCACAGAAGATTATTTTTCACCTTTGGGAATTGCATTTTCAAGTGGTGTTCACAGAAAAAATACGCTGTTTTCCTGCTTCGGAGCTATGGCAGGATATATTGTGTCCAACGATTACATACATGCTTTTCGTTATGTGATGGCATTGATTCTTGTGTACATTCTTAAGGTTTATGTGAATACATTTCCAAAATTACAGAAAAAGACCTATATTCCTGCATTCATATCGCTGTTTGCAACAATTTCAACGGGTATAGTTGTAATGGCAACAGAGCCCTTTGGTATAAATACTGTGTTTATGCGAATTGCAGAGTCTATAATTTCTTTTGGTGCGGCGTATTTTTTCTCTGTAAGTGTAAGGACTATGGAAAAAATCAACACCAGCGAAAGGATTACATCAAAAGAGGTGATTTCTCTTGTTGTGTCTGCACTTGCACTAATTCTTTGTGTGTCACGGATTTCACTTTTAGGTGTAACGCCCTCGGGAGTAGCCTGTTCATATATTATTATGCTTTCTGCTTATCTTTTCAGGGAGTCGGGAGGTGCAGTAATCGGCACGGGAGCATCTCTCGGATTTGCTATGACAGGAAACAGTATTCCTACAGTTTTTTGCTATGCAGGAGCCGGGCTTTTTTCAGGTCTTTTTTCATATTCGGGTAGGGTGCTTTGTGCCTGTGCTTATATATTTTCTTATGGAGCATTGTATGTGTTTCTTGGAGAAGGCTATGAGGAGTTTGAGCCTTTAATCGAAACAGCACTTGCATCTGTATTTTTTGTTCTGACACCACAAAAACTGCTTTTTCGGTTAAAAATGAAGCTGTCCTTTCTCTCTTATTCGGGAGATGGCAGAGAATTTCGCAACATGATTATTTCACAGCTTAAATCGGTTCGTGATGCAGTAGGTGATATGTCAGAGACAGTCACGAGAGTGACAAAAGCATTAAAGGAAAAGAGTGCGCCGGATACAACTGCCGTATATCTTCGTGTAAGAGATAATGTTTGTGAAAAATGTGCAAGCTATAACAGGTGCTGGAGAAATATGCTTCCTGCTACTTTAGGAGAGTTTGACGAGGTTCTTGAAACAATCAGGAAAACAGGAAGTATAACTCCGTCGATAACACCAATGTCACTACAGAGCAAGTGTATAAGAATAATGTCGCTTTGCGATAGCTTTAATAAAAATTATGTCTTGTATTCAGCACATCTCGGAGCGGAAGGGAGAATCAACGAAATGCGAAAAATTACTGCTGACCAGTTTGATACGGTAGGAGAAATGCTTGACGATTTACTCGTAAATTTTGAAAGTGGTGCAAAGCCTCTTGCAAGTAAATCATTAGCCCTTAAAAACAGCCTTGACGATATCGGAGTTCACGCATTTGTCAACTGTTATGAAGACGAAAATATGAATATGGTTATTAATCTGAGTATTGGAAATGAGTGTAAGGCATCCGCGGGAGAAATCCGTGATTGCATTATCAAGTCAACTGAGAAGCAATTTCCTTATCCTGCAATTATCAGCGGTGAAAATGAAAAAATGATGCTTTTCTGGGAACAGACACCACTTTCTGCAGAATGTGTTTATCATCAGATTTCGGAAAATGAAGAAAAGGTCTGTGGTGATTGCTTTGACTCATTTTTTGACGGAAAAGGTAATTTTATTGCAGTATTAAGTGACGGTATGGGAACCGGTGAGCGTGCAGCCGTTGACGGAGCAATGGCATCATCACTTTTTTCACGACTGATTATTTCGGGATTTTCGTTTCCGTGTGCATTAAGACTTGTAAACTCTGCAATGCTTGTGAAAAGCTATGAGGAATCACTTGCAACCCTCGATATTTTAAAAGTTAATCTCTATAACGGACAAACAGTTATTTATAAAGCAGGTGCAACAGCATCGCTTCTGTACAGAAAAGGAAAGGTAAGCGAAATAAAAAAATCTGCTATGCCAATAGGAATTTTAAGACAAGCAGAATTTGCCACAATAAAAGGTGGACTTAAAAATGGTGATGTTGTGATTATGATGTCTGACGGTGCTGTCGATAACAGTCTTGAGGAAATCAAAAAATATGTTACTGACAACGGATTTTCCTATGATTTGCCTGAAAAACTGTGTGCTGTCGCAAAGGCTAAAAACAAGAGCCACAGTGACGACATCACCGTGGCTGTAATAAAAATTCAATTAAACGAGGAGGATTAGAACTTAACCCACATTGCAGGACGGACAGAAAGCTTTTCAACTGATACGGGAGTACCTAATTGAAGAATAAATCCGTCAAGTTTCACGTAAGAAGCTGAATAAAGAGTTGAGCCCGGTGAACGGAGCCACCAGCGACAGCCTTTTGTAACACTTTCAAGCTGTGTACCCTGTGATTCAGCATAGTTAGTTGCAAGGCAAACTCTTTCAACAGTTGACGGAAGATAAGTTTTTGCCTCGTCAATTGATAAAAGGAAAACCTTATCATTTGTGTCGTTCCCGCCAAATGTGTTGTAGTCAGCATTATCTCTGTTCTCGATTGTTGTCGCTTTAACCTGCTTTTTCTGTGCATCTGTAAACGCAGCTGAGAAAAAATCATTGTTAAGCCATTTGCGAAGGTCACTTTCTTCCCAGGTAACCTGTGCAACAGAATCGTGATATCGACGGCAATCAAGAGCGAAACGGCTTACAATGAGCATATTTCCGTCAGCATCCTTTTCAAGAACACGCCATTCAATTTCCTCTTTACCGTTTGCAGTTCTGTTATCCTGCTCATAATTTCCAAAATAGATAATGTCACCAATCTGTGCCACTTCAGGATGAGCCACAACCAAATCCCTTACCTGTTTCTGACTGTCCTTAAAGGTGTGTAATGACTTGAATATTATGTAAGCCTCTTCATAATCCTTTTCCAGCACAGCCTTAACAGCGTTGTTGTACTTTACAGATGGAATAATTACTGTAACTGTGAGAACACCTAAAGCAATAACCGCAAAAATTGAAGCTAAAATTTTAAGAACTTTACCACGCTTTTCCTTTGAACGTTTTGCTTTTTCAATGCGATTCTTTTCAGCAATTCTTTCTGCCTCAAGACGCTGTTCTTCAGCTTTAAGACGATTTTTTTCAGCCTGTGCTTTTGCCTCAGCAGTTTTTCGTTTTTCATTTTCAATACGGAGAGCATCTGCTTTTGCTGATTCGGGTGAAGAAGCTCCGCTTTCGGGAAGTGCCTGACGAGTACCGCAGTAAGCACAGACTGCAAAAGCACCGTTATCTTCTATTTCAAGTGTGCCGCCACACATATTACATTTTAAAACGGACATATTTTTACCTCGACAAAATAATCAAAATATTTTTAAACAATTATAATACGATAAAAATTCATTGTCAATAAAAGTTGTTCTTCTCTTTTTACCTATTGAAAAATAGCAAGAAAAGTGTTATTATTCTCTTTAATGAAATGAAAGGAGAGAAAACCTTTATGGCAAAAAAAGAAAAAAAGGTTAAAGAGGTTAACAACCATCCTAACCGAATAGGCTTCAAGGATATTGCCGGTTATACTATTGCTGAATCGGGTAATATGTTTAACCTTACATATATCACAAGCTACCTTAAAATCTTTATGACTGACGTTTTCGGAATAGCACCAAAACTTGTTGGTTATATGTTCATTATTACTCGTCTTTGGGACGTAGTCAATGACCCACTTTGGGGTGCTGTTGTTTCAAAGAGAAAAGCAGGAAAAGATGGTAAGTACCGTCAGTATTTGCGACTTGTAGCAGTTCCTTTGGGTATTTCAACAGTCCTCTGTTTTATTCCGTTTAATGACCCAAATTCAATTTTCTATAATCAGACATTAGCAGAAAAGCCGATGCTTTTATTTGTTCTTGCAATTATTCTGTATCTTGTATATTGTACAATGTACACTGCTATGAACATCCCGTTCGGCTCACTTGCTTCTGTTATTACTGATGACCCTCAGGGCAGAACTATTCTTTCTACTGCTCGTTCAGTAGGTAGCGGTATCGGTGGTGCAGTTGTTCTTCTTATTGCTCCAATGGTTATCTATGTTGGCAGTGGCAGAATTGACGAGCAGACAGGTCTTGAAATTGAGGTTGCAGACGGTAACAGAATGTTTATCTATGCACTCTTAATGGGTATTTTCTCAATTGTCACTTACCTTGTAGGTCACAGAATGGTTAAGGAAAGAGTTCCTGCTGTTGAAGATGAAAATGTTGACTTAAAAGGTGTTTATAAGGGTCTTTTCAAGTCAAAACCATTCGTTTTGCTCACTCTTTCAGGTGTGCTTATCAGCGGTCAGCTTCAATTTGGCTCTTTCAATACATACCTTTATAAGAACTATTTTACAAACACAGGACTCAGCATTATCGGTACAATCTGTAATTATCTTCCAATGGTAATTCTCATTTTGTTCACACCGAAGCTTTCTGCAAAATTCGGTAAAAAGGAGCTTTGCGGAAAAACATCAATTATTTCTGCAGCAGCATCAATTTTCCTTTTCATTACTGCAAATAATGAAGATTTTATTATGTGGATAAACCCTGAACAGGGCATTTATCCTGCATGGCTTTATATGTTCTGCATGCTCCTCATCGGTTTCGGTTACACATTCGTAAGCCTTACTTGTTGGGCAGTTGTTATGGACGTTATCGACTATCAGGAATACACAACAGGCATCAGAAATGAAAGTGCAGTTTACTCTGCATACACATTTGGTCGTCAGCTCGGTCAGGCTATTGCTGATGCAGGCGGACTCTTCCTTCTCCAGTGGGCAAAATATGACAGCCTTACTGCAGGTAACGGCTTCATCGCAGAAAATGATACAAGTAAAAAGATTATGTTTATCTGCACGGTGATTCCTGCTATTGTTTATACAAGTGTATGGCTTATTTTCAGATTTGGTTATCCGCTTACCAAAGAAAAGATGGAACCAATTTATGAAAGTCTTCGTGAAAAGCACGAAGCAGAAGCTAAGGCTGAATAAGTGTAAAATGCAAAGTGCAAAGTGCAAAATTTTAGGGGCGGTTATAAATCGCCCCTTTTTCGTATCACAATTAAAAATTAACTGAACTTTCTCTGTACTCTTTTGGTGTTTTACCTGTATGCTTTTTGAAAAGCTTTGTGAAATAGTTTACATCATATATTCCGCAATTTTGTGCAACTGTCTGAATCTGAAGATTTGTTGATGTGAGGAGAAATGCTGCTTGTTCAACTCTCTTTTTAGCAACATATTCGGTAAGCGTAGTGCCCGTTTCTTTTTTGAAAAGTGTGGAGAGATAGCTTGCATTTACATTGAGCATTTCTGCCTGACGACTTAAACTTAAATCTGCCGTAATATCAAAATCAACAAGTGCGATTACTTTCTGCACAAGTGGTGAATAGTTTTTCATTGAGTGTTTCTTTACAAGCTGACAGTATTTATCAATCATTTCATGGTGCATATTAACACCTTCCTCAACGGAACGTATTCTCTCAATTCGTTTTGCAAAATCGGAGGAAACGCCGTCAATGTACAGAGGATGAACGCCACCTTGTTCGGCTGCTTTACGAAGAAGAGTGTTGACAATAATACTGTAATTTTTTATGTTTCGCACAGGGTCGCTGACTCTCATCTCAAGCATAATTGCAGAGGATTTCAAAAGAATCTGTTCTGCCTGGTGTGTCATACCCTGACTTACTGCCTGAATCATTTTTCTTTCACCGTCATATCTTCGTTCAAGCATCTGCATTGCAAGAAGTGCATCGTCAGTTTTATGTTCAAGATTTTTTACAACTTTGGGAAATGACTGATTGTTATAAGACATATTAATTGTTTTATAAGTGAAATTATCTGTGCTTCCCCAAAGGATTTCACCAAATGCATTGAACAACGACAGAACAACATCGTGGTCTGTATAGACAGGTACACTTGAGTAATACTTCTGAAGCTGTGAGAATATGGGAACAGGAAGATTGTTCTTTTCCGCTATTTCCATAAGTGAACTTTGATTAAGGTCAACATCTATAAAAGGTCCGGCAACGAACGTGGACACAGGCTTAGTGTCGGGCAATATGATGAAAATGTAGTTGCAGAAAAAGACATCGGTGATTTTGCAAATCATATTTTCCGTAATGCTTTCGTGAGGCATACAGAAAAGCTGGTCATATTCCTCCTCCATACCCAAAAAGTCACGAAGTCCACGGTCAGCCTTGCGATATGTTTTATCGTTTTCGGTGATAATACAGGAGTGTATTCTATAATTGTTAAGAATGCTACGGAAAAACTTCAGTTCTTTTTCATAAGTCATATTGTTCATCCTTGTGTAAAATGTTTACAATTTTTTTCTTTATTATCGTACAAATTTTGGTAAAAATCAAGTAACAAATAAAAATAATACCTAAAAAAACAAAAAGTTTACTAACGATAAAAGTATGTATTAATGTAAAATAAACATGTAACAAGATTGGGTATGTATGTACTTAAATGTTATTATTACATTTTTTTAGGGGGAAATTAAAATGGCAAAAGAGAAAAAACTCGATGCTAACGGATACCGCAAGTTTGGTATGCGTGACTCAGTTGCCTATATGATGGGTGACTTGGGTTGTAATATGTCTTTTGCACTCAAGGGTACAATGGCACTTTTCTGGACACAGGTTATGGGACTCAGTACATGGTACTCACTTCTTTTAATCGTAGTTCAGGTATGGGACGCAATCAATGACCCGCTTATCGGTTCAATTATTGATGCCGACAAACACAAGTATAAGAGAAATAAATTCTTGCAGTACATATTCGTAGGTTCAATCGGACTTATTATTGGCGGTGCGTGTTGCTTTATTCCTGCAACAAAAGCTCCACTCATTGCAAAAATTGCAATTTTCATTGGTGGTTATGTGCTTTGGGATGCGTTCTACACAGTAGCAAACGTTCCTTATGGCTCACTTTTATCACTCATTTCTTCTGATGATGCTGACAGAGCTTCTCTTTCTGCTTGGCGTTCAATCGGTGGTATGATTGGTAATATGGTTCCGATGGTAGTTTTCCCATTCATCATATATAATGAAGACGAATCACTTAACGGAACACGAGTATTCATAATGGCTTTTGTTATGGGTATTATTGGCTTCATCTGCTTCCAGTTTATGATTAAAAACACAGAAATCCGTGTTGATACAGAAGTACAATGTAATGAAGACCAGCCTAAATTCAATGTTTTCAAGGCTATGGGCAACTTTGTTAAAAACAGACCTGCAGTTGGTGCGACACTTGCTGCTATGGGTATGTTTATCGGTATGCAGGGTGCTACAACAGCTGTTACGGTTACATTCCAGATTTATTTTGACAACACAGAGATTTCAGGTCTTGTTTCAATGTTTGCAATGATTCCTATCGTGCTTTTCACACCACTTGCTCGTAAGATGGTTAAAAAGTACGGTAAGAAAGAGCTCTCAGCAGTTGGTTCAATTTGCTACATTATTGGTGCAGCAATTCTCTTGCTTGCACCACTTGGAATTATTCCTGTTACAGAAGAAAATACAAAGCTCGATTTAATTATTTATATTGTTGGTCAGCTTATCTGTGCATTGGGTCTCGGAATTTACTCAACAGTTTCTTGGGCTATGATGGGTGACGCTATTGACTATAATGAGTGGAAAACAGGTAGCCGTGAAGAAGGTACTGTATATTCACTTCACTCATTCTTCCGTAAGCTTGCTCAGGGCTTAGGACCTGCTGTTGCAATTGCAATTATGGGTACTATGGGTTATGTAAACAACAGTGCTCCTGATGCAAACGGAAACTTTACAGAAATTGATGTTAATCTGCTTAGTTGGGAAGTGGCTTGCGATATCCGTATGCTTGTTGCTGTTCTCTATCTTGTTGCAGGTATCTTCCAGTTCGTTGGTCTTGGTCTTGTGTATAACCTTGATAAGAAAACACTTGAAACAATGCAGGCTGAACTTGCAGAAAGACACGCGGCTGAAAAAACTGAAACTATTAAATAATTAAGTTTAATATTTAAAGGCGGTGGTGGTAACATCACCGTTTTTTAAACAGCACTTGAAAAGAGAGAATGATTAGGTTAAAATGAAATAAAGCAAATTGCTAATATACAAAGAAAGAATGTGTTAATGTGAAAGAACAGAATATTCGACCTTTTGGTTGGCAGGATAAGATAGGTTATGCAATGGGTGATATGGGATGTGGCTTTTCATTTCAGCTCGTTTCAACCTTTATGCAGCTTTTCTATCTGCAATATATAGGAATCAAAGCGGCAGACTATGCGGTTATTATTCTTATTTCAAAAATATTTGATGCTATCAATGACGTTGTTATCGGTAACCTCGTTGATACAAAGCGTATCGGTAAAAAGAGTAAGTATATGCCATGGATTCTTGCAGGTGGATTAATCCTTGTTATTTTCAATGTAATGATTTTTGCACCTGTTACAGCATTACCTTATGCAGGTAAATATGCTTGGTGTCTTGTTTCTTATTGCTTATGGTCAATTGCTTATACTATGGTTAATGTACCTTATGGTTCACTTCATAGTGTTATTACAAGTGACCCACAGGAAAAGGTTTCTCTTTCTACTTTCCGTAGTATAGGTGCGGCTTTACCTGCAATCGTAATTATGATTGTTCTTCCCGGTATCGTTTATAATAAAGTTGAGAATCCTGTAACAGGTCTTACAGAAGAGGTTCTCAAGGGTGAAACGCTTCTTCCTGTTGCACTTGTAATGTCAATCGTTGCATTTGCAACTCTTTGGGGAACAACAAAGCTCGTTAAGGAAAGAGTACATCACGAGGACAGCACAGAAAACAAGAATGTTATGACTGCTTTCTTCTCTGCATTCAAATCTTTCTTCACAAACAGAGCTATGGTTGGTGCTACTATTGCTTCTGTTGCTTCCGTTGCACTTTTCAACTCTACAATGGCACTTAACAATATGGTTTTCCAGTATTTCTTCCAGGATACGGGAAAAGTTGGTATTGCTATGGTAGGCTCTTATGCTCCTATGATTGTATTTATGGCAATTGTGGGAAAAATAACTGCGAAATTCGGTAAGAAGAATGTTGTTGTAAGCTGTATGCTTGTCGGTGCAATTTCAGGTCTGATTTCAATGTTTGTTCCTATGACTCCTGATGGCAAAGGTATGATTCTTTATATAATCTGCCTTATGGGTCTTAATATCGGTAACGCTGTATTCCAGATTTCAGTCTGGGCTATTGTCGCTGACTGTATCGAAGTAAGCTACAGAAAAACAGGTAAGAGTGAAGAAGGTTCACTTTATGCTCTTTATTCATTCTTCCGTAAGCTTTCACAAGGTATCGGTCAGGCGGTTGTTTCTTGGGGACTTATTGCTATCGGTTTCGTTGAAGGTGAAAATGCTGTTCAGTCCGCAGACTTTGGTGAAAAAGTAAAGAATCTTTACTTTATTGTTCTTGCAGCAGGTTCACTTATTGCTTTCCTCTCAATGGCATTCATCTATAACATCGGTAAAAAAGAAGAACAAGAATTAGCAAAGTCTGTTGAAAATAAATAATTGAAATAAATCAAAGGAGTGCATATATATGAGAAAAATTATAAGCTTAAATCGTAAATGGTCTTTCCGTAAAAATGTTAATGAAGTTCCTGCAACAATTCCTGCTGATTGGGATTTTGTAAATGTTCCTCATTGTTGGAATGCTATTGACGGTCAGGACGGTGGCAACGACTATTTCCGTGGTACTTGCTGTTACTATAAGGAAATTGACATGGAAGAAATTCCGACAGCAGATAAATATTACCTTGAAATCAATGGTGCTAACTCATCAGCAACAGTTTATATGAATGGTGAAAAATTAGCATCTCATGACGGCGGTTATTCTACCTGGAGAGTTGACATTACAGAATCACTTAAAAAAGGTACAAAGCTTGCAATTCTCGTTGACAACTCTGCAAATGAAACAGTTTATCCGCAGATGGCTGACTTTACGTTTTACGGCGGTCTTTACAGAAATGTAAATATTATCGCAGTAAGCAGTAGCCACTTTGAACTTGATTACTATGGCGGTAAGGGTATTGCAATTACACCTGAAGTTGTGGGCACAGATGCAAAGGTTACATTTGAAGCATTTGTTACTAATAAAAAAGACGGTCAGATGATTAACTATATCATCAAGGATAAGAATGGTGATGTTGTTACAACACTTAAAACTGACGACTTTAAAGAAACTATCGAAATTAAGAATGTTGTTCTTTGGAATGGCAGAAAGAATCCATATCTTTACACAGCAGAAATCGAACTTCTTGATGGTGACAAGGTAATTGATAAGGTTTCAACTCGTTTTGGTTGTCGTACATTTGAGATTGACCCGGAAAGAGGATTTATTCTCAATGGTGAAGAATATCCGCTTCGTGGTGTTTCTCGTCATCAGGACAGATGGGGACTCGGTAATGCACTTCTTCCTGAACATCATAAGGAAGATATGGAATACATCTATGAAATGGGTGCAAACACAATCCGTCTTGCACACTATCAGCACGACCAGTATTTCTATGACCTTTGTGATGAATACGGTATGGTAATCTGGGCTGAAATTCCTTACATTTCAAAGCACATGCCAACAGGTCGTGAAAATACAATTTCACAGATGAAGGAGCTTATCGTTCAGAACTATAATCATCCGTCAATTGTTGTGTGGGGACTTTCAAATGAAATTTCAATGAACGGTTCTGATGACGACCTTATTGAAAACCATAAAATTCTTAATGACCTTTGTCACGAAATGGATAAAACAAGACTTACAACAATTGCAGTTGTTTCAATGTGCAGTCTTGATGACCCGTATATTCAGATTCCGGACGTTGTTTCACACAACCACTATTTCGGCTGGTATGGCGGTGACACATCAATGAACGGACCTTGGTTCGATAATTTCCACGCTAAATTCCCTAACATTCCTGTCGGTATGAGTGAATATGGTTGTGAAGCACTTAACTGGCATACATCAAATCCACAGCAGGGTGACTACACAGAGGAATATCAGGCATATTATCACGAAGAGCTTATCAAACAGTTGTTCTCAAGAAAGTACATCTGGGCTACTCACGTTTGGAATATGTTTGACTTTGGTGCAGATGCTCGTGCAGAAGGTGGCGAAAACGGTCAGAATCATAAGGGTCTTATGACATTTGACCGTAAGTATAAGAAAGACTCATTCTATGCATACAAAGCATGGCTTTCTGATGAACCATTCGTTCATGTCTGCGGTAAGAGATATGTTGACAGAGTTGAAGATGTAACAAAAGTTACAGTTTATTCAAATCAGCCTGAAGTTACACTTTATGTAAATGGTGACCTTTTTGAAAAGCAGGCAAGTGAAAACCACTTCTTCTATTTCAATGTTCCTAACAAGAGTGTTACAAAGATTAAGGCAGTTGCAGGTGATTGTGTTGATGAATCACTTATCCTTAAGGTTGATACATTCAATGAAGATTACAGACTCAAGGAAAAGGGTGCAATTCTAAACTGGTTTGATGTAACTGAGATTGACGGATATCTTTCACTTAACTCAAAAATGAGTGACCTTCTTATGGTACCAGAAGGTCAGGCACTCTTCGGTCAGATTATGGGGCCAATCGCTGCAGCTGCAAAGCAGAGTGCAGGTGAAGGCGGCTTTGAAATGAACGAAGGCATTATGCAGATGATGGGAGGATTTACTGTCCTTCGTCTTATCGGTATGCTTGGTATGACAGGCCTTAAAATGAATAAGGAAGAACTTCTCGACCTTAACGCAAAGCTTAATCAGATTAAGAAAGCATAAATTGAATATACAATGGTATGGCGGGGTCTATGACTTGACTCCGCCTTTATCATTTTGATATGTAAATTATAATTTGTCGGGATGATAATCTGTAGGGGTCGGCGTCCCCGACGACCATTTCGCTCCCTCTTTGAGGGAGCTGTCGAGCATAGCGAGACTGAGGGAGTTACCATATTGAACAACAAACTCCCTCCGTCATTTTCTTACGAAAATGCCACCTCCCTCATTGAGGGAGGGGAATTTGAACACCCCGATAAACTCCAATTTGCGAAAGGAGTTTAATTTACATTTTGTTAATTTTTATGTAATTATTTCCAAATATTTATGATATAATATATATCCATTATATTTTAAGGAAGAATGAAATGAATTTTTTACAAAGATTACAAGAAACGCTTCAGCGATTTGCAATGAAAATGCAACAGTTTATGATTGGAAGATACGGCAACGACGAATTTACATTCTTTTTGCTTATTTCCTCATTGATTTTCACATTTTTGGGAAATTTCAGACGTTTAAGATTTCTTTATTTTATAGGTCTTGCCATAATCTGTTATTCGTTATTCAGAGCATTATCAAAGAATTATGAAACACGAAGAAAAGAACTTAACTGGTACTTAAGATGGTCTGAAAAGCCAAAAGCGGAATTGAAACTCTTGGGAAACAGACTTCGCGACAGAAAAACACACACGTATTTTAAATGTAAAGAGTGTAAAACAGTTCTTCGTGTGCCAAAGAACAGAGGCAAAATTGAAATAACCTGCCCTAAATGCAGGGCGAAAGTGATAAAGAAAACATAATTAACGATTCTGTTATAATTTATTTTTCAAGACAGTACGCTAAAACGTACTGTTTTTTCTGTTTCGTATTGATTATATGAAAATAAAGTGATATGATACTTTCCATACAGAACAAATGTTCGGTATAGAAAGGAGGCAGAAATGACTTTGGAACAGTTAGGAAAAGAGTATTTAAGACAAGCAGAGGAATTAAAAGGAGTGATAGAGAGTTATTCTGCTCTTAAAAAGGGGAGATTCGGAATCGAACTTTACGAAATAAACAGTAAAATAACCATACTCAAAGAAATGGAAAGAGATGTCAGAATTACAGGCAAACAACTGACACAATATTATGCCCGAAAGTCCGCAAAAAAGCGTTATTGTCCACACAGATTTAATTGACAAAAGCGAATTTATAAGTATAATAATATTTATAAATAAATACAAAATGAGGTGATGTATGTGAAAAAGCTTCTTTATTGTCTTTTCGCAATTATCATATTAGCAATAAATGTTATACCTTGCTTTGCTGCAGCACCGTCCTTGTCACTTTCGGCAAGTGATTATACAGTTAAACAAGGAGATATAGTAACTGTTACAGTTTCTCTTTCGGGAGTTTCAGACATTTCTGCAATTTATCTTACTGTGTCTTACAATCTTGATGAGTTTGAATATCTTTCAGGCACCGCAAAAACAGGTGGGATTTTTGCAGCTGAATATGTCAACACTTCTGCCGGTAGTGTAACTTATGATGCGGACTCAAACGGAATAACTTCTAAGGGTGGTACAGCTTTATCTGTGAAATTCAGAGTCAAGAGTAACAATGGTAAGGTTGGTGGTAAAATTTCTGCCCGAATCAATACATCAACTGATGTGAATGATGTTACTAAAACAAATTATCCGGGTTCAAATATCACTTTAATCTGTGACCATTCAATAATGAAATGGGAACAGAAATTTGCAGCAACCTGTACGGAAACAGGTGTTGAAATCGGTACTTGTACTTGTGGTTATTCCACAACACGAGAAACTGAAATGACGGCACATACATATACAAGCTCCACAATAAAGAAACCTGCAACCTGCACAGAAACAGGTATTGAGGTTGGTACTTGTACAGTCTGCGGAGCAAAAGGCGTTGAGTCAAAAATTCCTGCAACAGGACACAGCTATACTGAATGGGTTGTGAAACAAGAAGCAACTGCTGATACAGTAGGTATTAAGGAAAGAACTTGTCTTAACTGCGGTGATGTGAAAACACAGACTATTCCTACCTTAATCGAGGGTATTTCTCCTGAAGAAATAACTGATGAGGAAGAAAGCTCAACTGAAACAACAACGGAATTTGAGCCTATTTTCACACCTGAACCGTCAACAAACAATTACTTTGAAATTGAAACTGAAACAACAACCACACCAAATGGAATTTTCAGTAATGCAGTTGGTAGTGATATTGCAATTATCGTTGTAATCGCCCTTGCAGTTCTTGTTGTGATAGTGCTTATAATGTATATTGTGCTTATTATCCGTCAGAAAAAGAAATAAACAGAATATTTATAGAAAAAGGCAGGGCTTACCTGTCTTTTTTCTATTGAAAAGAGTTTTATAATATGATAAAATATTTTTTACGAATAAAAAGGGGATTTTGTTATGGCGAAATTTACAGAAAAAATTGTTGTAGCGGTAATGAAATTGGGTATGAAAATTGCAGGAACAGATGTTTCACAAGAAGAGGCTTTAGAGGCTCTTGGCGAAGCAACAGTTTCTGACGGTATGCCTGAGGTTTTACGAGAAGCAGCAGCCGAAACTGCAGTATTGCTTGAGAATAACGGAGTGCTTCCTTTTAATAAGGGAGAAAAGATTTCTGTTTTCGGCAGAGTGCAGAATGACTGGTTTTTTACGGGTTACGGTTCGGGTGGCGACGTTAAAAAGCCTTATGGTGTGAATCTCATTGACGGACTTAAAAATTGTGAGGATTTGTGCCTTAATACGGAGCTTTCAGACTTATATGAAAAATGGTGCAAGGAAAATCCTGTTGACCACGGTGTGTGGGGACATTGGCCGAGATGCTATCCGGAAATGCCGCTGACAGCTGATATTGTGAAAAATGCGAAGGCAAAAAGTGATAAGGCAGTTTTTGTAATCGGTCGTTCATCAGGTGAGGATAGAGAAAATACCCTTGAAAAAGGTAGTTATTATGTAACTGATGAAGAGAGAATGGCTTTGCATAGAATCTGCGAGCAGTTTGATGATGTTACAATTCTTTTGAATATCGGCTCTGTAATGGATATGAGCTGGCTTCGTGAATTCGGCAAAAAAATCGGTGCTGTTATGATAGTATGGCAGGGCGGTATGGAAAGCGGTAACGCTGTTGCTGACTTGCTTTGCGGTAAGGTAAGTCCGAGCGGTAAGCTTACTGATACAATTGCGAGAAGATATGATGATTACCCATCATCAGCAAATTTCGGTAATCGTGATGCCAATGTTTATGAAGAAGATATTTATGTTGGTTATCGTTACTTTGAAACATTCAATAAGGATGCTGTTATTTATCCGTTCGGATATGGCTTGTCATATACAACATTTAACACAAAATTTGATAGTGCAGAACAGAATGATGACGGCGTAACAATTAAATGCAAAGTTAAAAATACAGGTAAGTTGTCAGGTAAAGAGGTTGTTCAGGTTTATGTGTCAAAACCTTGCGGAAAGCTTGGCAATCCTGCAAAAGAGCTTGTTGCATTTGCAAAGACAAAGGAGCTTGAACCCGGTAAGAGTCAGACTATTAAAATAACTGTTCCTGCTGAACGCTTCTGGTCCTATGATGATAACGGTGCAAGCGGATATCCTTTCTCTTATGTAATGGAAAAAGGTGAATATGCACTTTGCGTTGGCAATAATGTCCGTAATGCAGAAAAAGTATGGAGTTATTACCAGAGCGAAACTGTTGCAACGTTAAGACTTAAACAGACATCAGCACCACAAGCGCCTTTTGACAGATTTGTAAACACGGAAAACGGCTTAGAAAAACAGCCTGCAATCTGCCGTCAGTACGATTTAAAGAAAATTATTCTTGAAAATATCGGCGAGGGCGTTGAAATTACAGGTGATAAGGGATATAAATTATCTGATGTTGAAGCAGGAACTGTTTCAATGGAGGATTTTATAGCACAGTTAAGCCTTGATGAATTAGAGGCAATTTCCCGCGGAGATTACAAAATGGATAGCCCTCTTGGTGCAAAAGGTAATGCAGGTGCTATGGGCGGAATACTTCAAAGCCTTCGTGATAAGGGAATACCGCCGATGATTACTACCGACGGACCATCAGGAATAAGACTTTTATCTTATTGTTCACTTATTCCTAACGGCACTGCTCTTGCAAGTACATTTAATACTGAGCTTGTTGAGAGAGTTTACGGAAAAATCAGTGAAGAGTTAAGAGAAAAGGGCAGTGACATTCTTTTAGCACCGGGTATGAATATTCATCGTAGTCATCTCTGTGGCAGAAACTTTGAATATTATTCAGAAGACCCTGTTGTAACAGGTCTGATAGGTGCAGCAGCAGTAAAGGGCATTCAGGCAAGTGGCGGAAGTGCTTGTCCAAAGCATTTTGCTTGTAATAATCAAGAGGTTAATCGTACAGGAAACGACTCAAGACTTTCTGAAAGAGCATTGCGTGAAATTTATCTTAAAGGTTTTGAAATTTGCGTAAAAACTGCAAGGCCAAATACAATTATGACATCATACAACAAAATCAATGGTGTCTGGGGACATTACAACTATGAACTCTGTGAAAGAATTCTTCGTGATGAATGGGGATTTGAGGGTCTTGTAATGACTGACTGGTGGATGCGTCCGTCAAAGAGTCAGGAATTTCCTAAAATGCGTGACCAGGCATACAGAGTCCGTGCAGGTGTAAATGTGCTTATGCCGGGTGGCGACAGAGTGACTAACGGCAAGCCTGACGGTACACTTTTAAAGACCTATGGTAAAAAAGACGGTATTACACTTTATGAATTGCAAAGAAATGCAAGTTTTGTAATGAAACTTTGTATGAAAAAATATAAATAAATTTTATTAATGGAAGGGATTTGTAAAAATGAAAAAGACATTATGCGTAATTATTGCGGTTATTATTGCGTTGAGTTCAATGACAGTTATCGCTTTTGCTGGTGCACCTGACATTACAATGACAGCAGATAAAACTGATGCAAAACCCGGTGATGTGATTACTGTTACAGTAAAAGTAGCAAAAGGCTCAAACCTCGCTTCTGCAACTCTTGATGTTGTGTATGATAAAGCATGCTTTGAAATTGTGAAAGATTCAATGAAGGCAACAGAAGCAATGGGACCGACAATTAATGAAAACTATGCGGAAAACAAAGCAAGATATATCGGAACACTTGAAAAATTTTTAAAGGATGAAGCAGTTCTCTTTACTATACAATTTAAGGTGTTAAAAAGAGGCGGAAATATTTCCATAGTGGCAGATGAGGTTTATTATATTGACACTTCCAGTATTTTCGGAGAAAGAAAAGAGGTTACTGACGAGACAAACAATAATATGAAAGATGATGTTATAACTATTGCTTGTCCTCACAGTGAAAAAACTACAAATGTTGTTTCAAATGCCTCTTGTCATGCAGAAGGTAAAAAAGAGGAGATTTGTAAAGAATGCGGAATGAAGACGGAGATTACAATTGAAAAGCTTCCTCATGAATTAAGAGATTTTGTGACAAAAGCACCAACTTGTGAAGAAGCAGGCACCAAGGTTCAACAGTGTAGTAAGTGTGATTATATCAGCGAGTCAATTGAAATTCCTGCAACAGGTCACACTGAGGGTGAATGGAAGGTTGTAAAGCTTCCTACAACAAAAGAAGCAGGTCTTGAAGAAAAGAAATGTACAGTTTGCGGAAAAGTTCTTGAATCAAGAGAAATTCCAATGATTGTTGTATATACATTAGGTGATGTTAATAACGACGGATATATCACAGCGGTTGATGCTCGTCTTGTGTTGCGTTCAGTTGCGGAACTTGTTAATCTTAATCCTATTCAGAGCCTTGCTGCAGATGTAAATAAGGACGGAAAAATCACAGCAGTTGATGCAAGATTAATTCTCCAATATGTGGCAGGAACACCAAAATTTTAAAATATTAAAAAATTGTTAAAGTATTTTAAAAATGTTGACACTTGAAAACCATTGTGCTATAATCAAGCTAATAATTTATGCATTTATGTATAAATTTGCAGGTTGCATCTGTGCAACAAAAATAAAATATTGGGCAAAGCCCTAAAAGGAAGGTAATCAAAATGAAAAAATTTGCAAGCGTTCTTTTAGCAGTTCTCGTTGCATTCAGCATGTTCTCATTCGTAGTATCTGCTGCAGCTCCATCACTTACAGTTACTGCTGACAAGACAGAAGTTAAAGTTGGCGACACAGTTGTAGTTACAGTTGCTCTTGGTGCAGAATCAGGTCTTGGTACTCTTACAGTTAAGGCTAACTATGATTCATCAGTTCTTGAAGCTACTGATATGAAGGCTGGCGACCTCGGTGCAACAGTTAATGTTAAGACAGGTATCGCAACAATGGCTGCTGCTGAAACATTTGAAAAAGCAGGTACAGTTTGTACTATGACATTCAAGGCTGTTAAGGCTGGCGAAGCTAACGTTACATTTGATGTTACAGAAGCTACTGATGCTGATTTCGCAAACGTAACAGTTGAAGTAAACGCAGTTAAGGTTACAGTTGCTGAAGAACCAACTTCTGACGAACCATCAACAGACGAACCATCAACAGATGAACCATCAACAGATAAGCCATCTGAAGATGAAGACCCATGTGCAGACGGTCATACATGGTCAACATGGGCAGTAGAAAAGGTTGCTGAATGTAAGAAGGACGGTCTCAAGGCTAGAAACTGTACAGTATGTGGCGAAAAGGAAACAGAAGTTCTTCCTAAGACAGGCGTATGCGCTTACAAGTGGGTTGTAACTAAGGAAGCTACAGCTACAGAATATGGCGAAAAGCAGCTTAAGTGCACAATGTGTGGTCATGTTAAGGAAACACAGAAGCTCGCTGTTAAGAACGACAGTGCTGATTCTCTTGACAAGCCAGCAATTCCTAACACAGACGCTATCGCATAATTAAAACTTAAAAGTTTTACTGACGGAGTCCAAAAGACTCCGTCTTTTTTTGATGAAAGTTCAAATTATAATTTGCTAGGTAGAAAAAAGTGCAAAATGCAAAACGCAAAGTGCAAAATGTCGGAACTGCGTTGCGATTTTAATCCGCTCCCTCCGTGAGGGAGCTGTCGAGCATAGCGAGACTGAGGGAGTTGCCATATTGAACAACGAACTCCCTCTGTCATTTTCTTGCGAAAATGCCACCTCCCTCAATGAGGGAGGGGAATTGAACATCCCCACAAACTCCAAATTGTATAACAGAATGCCCTATCATGCATATATCTACGCCTTCTTTCATACCATTATGTAAAGGAGGTTTTTTTATGACAGACGACAAAAAGGTGGTTAAATTACCACACAGTGTAATTATGGAGGACAGAAAAAAGTTGTCCGTTTCGGGTGTTACTGATATTGAATCCTTTGATGAGCAGACAATAATTGCGATGACCGATTTGGGTGAGCTTACAATCCGTGGTTGGAATCTTCATATAACACGGTTAAACCTTGAACAGACCGAGCTTTTAGTTGACGGTGACATTTCCTCACTTACATATACCGATGTGCGACCACAGGCAAAGGGCTTTTTTGCAAAGGTGATGCGATGACAGATTACCTGTACGGCATAAGCCTTGCGGTTCAGACAAAAAATTTCCTTTTGTCCTTGGGATTCGGCTTTTTAATAGGAATAGTATATGATTTTTTAAGGATAATAAGGCTCTGCATATCTTCCAAAAAAATAGCAATATTAATTTTTGACTTGATTTATTGTATTTGTTTCTGCTTTATGTTTTTCATTTTCCTTTTAACAGTAAATGAGGGGCAATTCCGTTTTTATCTTCTGCTTGGCACAGGTGTTGGTTTTTCAGTTTATTACTTCTCTCTCGGTGCAATAATTTTCTCTTTCAGCAAAAGCTTAACGGAATTTATAAAAAAGTGGAGTAAAAGATTTTTTTCTGTTTTATGTTTTCCTTTTCGGTGGTTTTTCAGCAGAATAAAAGGCGGAGTTCACAAAAAACTTGAAAAAAGTCGAAAAAGAGTCAAAAAAATGAAAAATAAATCAAAAACCCTCTTGAAACTCAATAAACACTTGTTGTATAATTTAGGTGTTAAAAAGCGTGTTCGGGTAGAAGACGAGTCCGAAGAGAGAAGGAGTGGTACCAATGGCTAATTCAAAATCAAAAGCACCAAAGAAACAGACAAAAAGTTTTATTCTTACTTTAGCTCTTGTTTTGCTTGTTGGTTATTTTTTAATTACTATCGTTGGGCTTCAGTTCTCTATTAAGGAACGTCAGGATGTTCTGGAACAGAAAAATGCTATCTATGAGGAACAAGTTGAAGAAAATGAGCGTCTTCAGGCAATCGTGGATAGCGAGGATAAAAGCGAGTATCTTGAACAGATTGCTCGTGAAAAGCTTGGCTTTATTATGCCAAACGAAAAAGTGTTCTATGATGTTACACCCGGCGTGTAATTAGGAGGATATGCGGATTTATGCAAATTGACATCGGTTCAGTCCATGAGGGTACAGTCACCGGTTTAACAAAGTTCGGAGCTTTTGTAAAGCTTGAGAACGGCGCATCAGGTATGGTACATATTTCTGAGGTTTCAAATGAATATGTCAGTGAGATTTCAGAACACCTTGCAGAGGGTGATAAGGTTAAGGTTAAGGTTATCGAAATTAACGAAAAAGGTAAAATCAGCCTTTCAATTAAAAAGGCATTGCCTAAGCCTGAAAAACCAAAGTCAACAAAACCAAGAAAAGAAAACAACAGTAATCGTGGCTGGAAAGGAGCTCCTCAGCAGGAATCTTCAGCACCCATGTCTTTTGAAGATATGATGGCGAAGTTTAAGGCTCAGAGTGAGGATAAAATGAGCGACCTTAAGAGAAGTTCAGATAAGCGTGGAGGAAACACAGGTTATCGCAGAGGTCCTAAACAATAAAAATACAAGGGCAGGGGAACTGCCCTTTATTTATTCAATTTGGTGATATTATGAGAGAAATCAGTTGTCAGGAAATCATAAAAGCAGTAAAAGAGCTATGTATATCCACAAATAAAATTCTGCCTGATGATTTGGTGAGTTGCATTTCTTATGGCTATGAAGATGAAGAAAAAGAACTGCCAAAATCAGTTATGAGTGATTTGCTCGAAAACTTAAAATGTGCAAAAGAGCTTGATGTTCCTATTTGTCAGGACACAGGAATGGCAGTTGTCTTTGCTGAAATCGGTCAGGATGTGCATATTGTTGACGGTAGCTTTGAGAGTGCTGTCAATGAGGGTGTCCGTCAGGGCTATTGCGACGGACTTTTACGGAAATCTGTTGTTGCTGACCCGCTTCAGCGAGTGAATACAAACGATAATACTCCTGCAATTATTCATACAAGAATTGTTGATGGTGATAATATAAAGCTGACTGTTGCACCAAAAGGCTTCGGCAGTGAGAATATGAGCCGTATTAAAATGTTTACTCCGTCTGCAACAAAGGATGATATCGTTGATTTTGTTGTGGAAACTATAAAAATTGCAGGAGGAAATCCCTGCCCACCAATTGTTTTAGGTGTGGGTATCGGTGGCGATTTTGAACAATGTGCATTACTATCAAAAAAAGCACTTTGTCGAGATGTCAGCAAGTGTAACGAAAATGACTTTTATGCAGATTTAGAAAAAGAAATGCTTGCAAAAGTCAATGAAACAGGTGTTGGTCCTCAAGGGTTTGGCGGAAAAACTACCGCTCTTGCTGTGAATATCGAAACAGCACCAACTCATATTGCAGGTTTGCCTGTTGCAGTTAATGTGGGCTGTCATGTAACTCGTCACGGTTGGAAAATTTTGTAAATATTGAACAAATTTTGTAAAACCTCTTTACAATATATGTGCATTTATGCTACTATAATATTAGATAAATATATTTTATTTATCTGATTTTATAGCAAAGGAGATGTCGTTGTGAACATTACTATTGTTGGTCGCAAATGCACACCAAGAGAAACTTTTAAAGAAAGAGCTGAAGAAAAGCTTCGTAAGGTTGAAAAATTCTTCGGACCCGACGCAACGGCTAAAATCACAGCTACTGTTGAGAAAAATCAGAAAATCTGTGAGATAACTCTTGCAAAGAAAAGTATGATTTTCCGTGCACAGGAACGCAGTGATGATTTAGAGGATGCACTTGATATGTGTGTTGATTCTCTTGTACGCCAAATCAGAAAAAACAAAACAAGAATCGAGAAAAAGCTTCGTGATGTTTCCTTTGATGACATCCTTGCAAATATGGATGTTGAGGAAGAAGATATTGAGGTTGTAAGAACTAAAACAGTGATTTTAAAGCCTGAAACAGTTGACGAGGCGATTTTACAAATGAATCTTATCGGTCACATGTTCTATATGTTCCGTAATGCAGAAACAGACAATGTCTGCGTTGTTTACAGAAGAAATGATGGTGGCTACGGACTTATCGAACCCGATTTTGAATAACGCAAAGTTATAGTGGCGGGGTAACTCGCCACTTTTTTATTTAGGAGAAAAAGAAAATGATAAGCAAGAAAAAAGATGTAAGATTACGCACAATCGTACCACTTTCCGTATTCGTGGCAATTATGATGTTTTTCTGTCCATTCTGGGAAACAAAAATAATGACTTGGTATATGGAACAATCAGTTGACCATGATATGAAAATTACAATGGACCTTGAAGACCTTGGCGATGAGTTTCAGGGTTTTGGTTGTTCATCATGTTGGTGGTCACAGGTTGCAGGTAATAGTGAAAATGAAGAGGAGATTGCGGAACTCCTTTACAGCGAAGAAGGTCTTGGACTTAACATCTATCGTTACAATATAGGTGCGGGCTCTAAGGATAATTTCAAGGATACAATCTGGGACCCTTGGCGCCAAACAGAGAGCTTTTATGTTTACGATTACGAAACAGAAGAAGGCTATTATGATTTTTCACGAGATGCAAATGCTCAGGCATTTTTAGACCTTTGTCTTTCTTACGGATGTATTGATACAGTTGTCCTTTTCGCAAATTCTCCTCATTATTCTTTAACAAGAAACAATAAAACAGGTGGTAATGATAACTGGTGGGTTTGTAATCTTCCTGAAGAAAATTATGAAGCTTATGCAGATTACTTCCTCACAATCACAGAATATTTTATTGAAAAAGGTGTTCCGGTTAAGTACATAAGCCCTATTAATGAGCCAAACTGGTCTTGGGGTAACAGCGGTTATCAGAGTCAGGAAGGCTGCTTCTACGGTTCTGAAGAAATCTATGGTGTATACAGAGCATTTGCAAAGGAAATGGCAGAGAGAAATATGGAAGGTGTACTTCTTTCAGGTCCTGAATCAGGTGAAATCGGTCACAGAACTTATGAATGGTTTGAATATCTGTATAATGACCCTGAAATCCGTCCGTATTTGGGTAACCTTTCATATCACAGCTACTGGACAGACAACAACGTGCAGAACAAAATTGGTTTAGGTAATTGGATTGAAAGCACTACTCCTGACCTTCCCGTTGAAATGTCAGAATGGTGCGAGCTTCCATGTAATTCACCGATTGATTCCATTAACGGTGCACTTATTCAGGCACGAGTTATGGCAAATGACCTGAATTTTACAAATGTTGATTCCTGGACAGCTTGGGTTGGCGTTAACGGTATCGGTATTGGTGCTGACGGGAAAAACTATTCAGACGGACTTTTAGTAGGTAATGCAGACTTGTCAGAGGTTATAGTTCCTATGAGATATTATGCTGTTGCTCATTTCTCGAAGTTTATCCCTGTTGGCAGCCGAAAGGTTACTACCGAAAAGGATATTTACGATTATATCGAAGAAAAAGATGCAGAAGGAAATATTATCGAGGCAAACTTTATTACAAATCAGGTTGCATATTTAACTCCTGACGGTAAGGTTGTTCTTGTTATCTCAAATGAAGGCGTTGACAGAAAGGTTAAGTTTAAGGTTGACCGTGATGATATGACGGTTTACACAACAACTCAAGGTGCGCAACTTGAAGAAACATATTCAGGAAGAAGAAAACAGATTACTATTCCTGAAAACAGCATTACAACAATTGTATTTGAGTAATCGTAATGATTATTTGATAAAAAATAACATAAGGAGAAAATTATTATGAAAAAGTTATTATCATTTATGCTTGTGTCAGTAATGATACTTACACAGTTGGCACTCCCGACATTTGCTTTGGATTATGCAGATGATGAATGGGTTGACCCGTATGAGGGCCTTGCTGTTGAAAGCGTTTCAGTTGAAGTAAACAAAACTTTGATTGAAAATGTTGACGGTGGAATATATGGTACAGAGTATGAGGACGGAACAGTAGAAGAACAGTTCTATTACGACACTTATTATGCAGAGCCAACTTATACTGTTGTTTATGAAAATGGTGATACTGAAATTGGCGATGAATATACTTTGTATGGTGATTTGTGGCTCTATGACACTCAAGACGAAGAACCTTGGGGAGTAGGTAAACATACTGTTACAGGTTATTACAGAGATTTCGAGTTCACTTTTGAAGTGGAAGTAGTTGAAAATCCTGTCAAGAGTATTACAGCTGTTGCACAAAAACCAATTGTTGATGGCTGGGATATATACTACGATATGTATATTGACGATAATGAAGAGAACCCTGCTGTTACTTATGTAACATATAATGTTTATGGTGCAGAGCCTGTTTTCACAATCACAATGAAAGATGGTACTGTTGTTAAGGGAACTGATGAGGAAATATTTGAACAAACAGGTTATTGGACTTTTGATGTGAATGACCAGCATGTAAATCCTCTCAAGGTAGGAAAGAATACTGTAACTTTTGAATATCTCGGAAATACATGTGAATGCGAAATTGAAATACTTCCTAATCCATACAAGTCCGTTTCAATTAAAGGTGAAAATGAGGTTTATCTTGTTTTTGAGGGCATAGATGAAAAAGATTCTTATGAAACAAAGATAGTTGAAACATATTTTTACGATGTAGATATGGACGGAACCTGGTATGCAGAAATCGTTACAGCTGATGAAAAAACATACGACGTAATTATCTATAGCGAGCTTGACGAAAACGGAAATGCAACTCTTAATAAAAATGTAAGCATTTACATCGGAACATTTACAACCAATACTCTTGAAAATTGTAATTATTTCAAAGTAAATATGGAAATAGGAAGCTTTCTTTACGGTGCATTGACATATTATGAGGTAAGTGAAGAAATTACAGGCAAGCAGTTCATCGGATATAATGCCGAGGAAGAGGCTGACATTAACGATTTAGTTGCACTTTCAACATATATTGTTGAGGATTATGATAATTATTATGATTATGATGATTACGGTGCTTATAAACTTAGCGTAGATGAAGTTGCAGAGAATATTGAAAAAGCATTCGGAATTGCAGACGCTGATGTTAAAGAATCTGATTTCTATAACTGGTTCAGAGGCGTTGAAGTAAAAGACCCTTGGAATACAGCTTTATATTCTTCAGACGAGGAGCTTGTTTTTGAGAATGACAAATGGGTTGCTACTGCTATAATTTTGAATTGGGAAACAGGAGAAATGGTAGGTAAACTTACAGTTGTTCTTAATGAAGACGGTACTATTTACAGCATTGACATTGAAGAAATCGAAATCCAGCAGGGTGATGTAAACTGCGACGGTGAAATTACCGCTGTTGATGCAAGAATTGTGCTTCAGTATGTAGCAGGTCTTATTGATGAATATGAGCTTAATATGTTCTATTCAGACCTTAATGATGACGGTGAAATTACTGCAGTTGACGCAAGACTCATTCTCCAAAAGGTTGCAGGATTAATTGAATAAATAAATTTGACGGAGTCTAAAAAAGATTCCGTCATTTTTATCTCATTTTGCCTTTAATGATATTCCATTCCGAACATTTCTACGCAGGCAGGTGAGAGTCTGTCGCTGACTAAAGAAAGAATATCTGCTTGATTTGTTGAGTCGGAATTTAAGTCAAGTGATAAATTCTTAAATGTCATAATGGCTTTTGTATGTGAAATGCTTTGCTCAATAAGAAAACTTCCATTCATTTTTTTACAAGCCTGACGGACAAAGGAAAGCCCTCTGCCGTTTTGATTTATATCCTCAAATTTACCTCCACTAAAAACCTCGAGTCGTGAATTTCCGTATCCGTTGACAGTTTTTACCGTAACTAAATTTTCAGTGCCGTAAAGATATGCGTTTGAAAGGAGATTTAAAAGTGATTTTGAAATAAGTCGGTGATTTCCCGAAATAAAGCAAGGCTCATCACCACAGAAAATGAAGGAAATTCCTGAAGGTGATGCGAGAATGTCACAGGCAACTGTTATGGATTCCGCAAGTGATGTCAGTTCGATTTGCTCCGTCCCGCAGGAAAAATCCTCACAAAACTCTAGTTGACGAAGTGAAACATAAAGGCTTCGCAATAGGTTTTCATCTCTTTCGCGAAAGGATTTATCGAAAAAGTATTGCATTTTTTCACGGAGGAATTGTGTTTCGTCAGTATAAATTTCAGAAAAATACTTGTAATTCATTGAAAAATGACCTCCCATACTATAAATTTTATACCCTTTTTGCCTGAATATTCCTGATTTTTTATGCCACTTGACAAAAAATTCACAAAAAGCTACTTTTTGCAAAATTTCTCTTGCATATTTATGGAAAAAGATATAAAATAATAAATGCATAAATGCGCATACTAATAAAAAATGTAAATAATTTATTTGGAGGAATTCAAAATGTCAGTTAAAGTTGCAATTAACGGCTTCGGCCGTATCGGACGTCTTGCTTTCAGACAGATGTTCGGCGCAGAAGGCTACG
>CALCTT010000096.1 GCA_937906895.1 uncultured Clostridia bacterium
GGTCGCTGTGGGCAGCGACCCCTACATTGTGAACATCTCTACAAATTATAATTTGTTCGTGAAATGACAACGGCGGAGTCCGGGACCCCGCCTTACATTTTATTAAATTATTATCTTGCATCTGCACCTTTGAATCTTATTAATTCAAGGTCAGGTGCATTTTCTGCGTCAATTGCCTTAGCATAATCGTCACAAAGGTTACCCCATTGTACTGACGACTTTTCAATAAGCACATTTTTGGCATTTCTGATGAAAAATCCGCTGTTTTTATATTTTTCAACACCATACTGTAAACAAGGTCGCAAATCATAAAGACCACAATCCCATTTTGATGTTTTTGTCATTGTAACACTTACATTTTCAAAAGTTACATCTTCAATCATATTTTCTTCTGTACCGTGAATAAGCACACCGTTTTCACCCTTACAGGTGATATTACGGAAACGGATATTTTTAATTTTACCTGACTTTGTGTTTTCGTCACGATTAAAGGTTGTGATTACGATAGGCTCTGCTGTACCCCACCAGTCAGGACAAAAACGACGAGTTTCGATAATGCAGTTTGAATATGTGACATTTTCCACATTACCGCCATCACGAATCTGAATTGAAAGACCACGATTGCTTCGTGAAATGATACAATTATCAACAATCACATTACGAAAATCACCGACACCTTCTGTGCCTATTTTGATTGCGGCAGATGTTGAAATAAGAGTACAATTTGCAATAATAATATTTTCACAAGGACCATATTCAACATTACCCTTTGATGTTTTAAGGCAGATACAGTCGTCAGCACATTCCACATGACAGCCTAAAATTCTCACATTTGTGCAATGGTCAGGGTCAATACCATCAGAATTTGCAACATCCAAATCATTTAAAATTCTGATTTGAGAAATAAGTACATCGTCGCAACCTGCAGGGTGCAAAGTCCAGAACGGAGCGTCAACAATAGTTACATCTTTAAATGTGATATTATTACTTTTTTCAATATAAATAACTGTTGGTCGTGGATAAAAATTACCTGTTACATAATATTTGTCTTTTCTTTCAACAAAAGCGTGGCCATTAGCATCAATTGTGCCTTCACCTGAAATTGTGCAACCATCAGCCTCATAACCGTAAATAAACACGAAAGATGGTTTTCCTGTTACAGGATTGCCGATAAGAGCAGTTTTCGGGTCATTAATCATATTGCAAGGACGGATATATCCGTCAATATTGTCAGTTGCCTTTAGACGAGAACCTTTTTGAAGATGTAACTCAACATTTTTCTTCATTCTTATTGAATCTGAAAAATATGTCTTTCCGCTTGTGAGAACTACCGTGCCACCGCCATTTTCCTCTGCCTTATCAATTGCAGACTGAATAGCCTGACAGTCGTTATTCACACCATTACCGAGTGCACCAAAATCTTCAGGATAAAAATAAAGCATAATAAATCCTCCGCTTTAAAAATCTGCAAAAAGTATAGCATATTAAAACCAAAAGAGCAATAAAAAAAGCCCTCGAAATTTCAAGGACTTTTGGAGCTGGTGAACAGATTTGAACTGTCGACCTACTGATTACGAATCAGTTGCGCTACCGACTGCGCCACACCAGCAAAATTTAACTAAAAAATTATCCATTACAAACAAGCTGCTCGTTCCCTCAGAAATATAGTCGCACTGCTCAATCCTTCGCATTGCTACTTATTTCTTCACCTCATTTTGCTCGTGCTATTCGTCCACCGGACGGCACTCGCAACTTCGCCCAACTGAGCTATTCCTGCATATTTATTTTGTAAAAACAATTATATTCCAACAAACAAATTTTTTCAAGTATTTTAATGCAAAAGTAATTAAAGTATGATACAATGATAGAAGCAATCCGAAAGGGATGATAAAATGAAAAAAGTTGCATTTGTCACAGGCGGAGCAAAAGGAATCGGCGCTGCTATTGTAAAAAGACTTTTAAGTGACGGATATAAAGTTGCATTTACATACAACAATTCCGAAGAAAAGGCACAAAGGCTTTGTGCTGATTTGGGTGTGAACTGTAAAGCATATAAACTTGACATCACGGATAGTGATGCTGTGAAAACAGTTGTTGACGACATCGAAAAGGACTTCGGTGAAATTGCAGTTCTTGTAAACAACGCAGGTATTGCTGAACAAATATTATTCACAGATATTACCGACGAAATGTGGCACAGAATGATTGACACAAATCTTTCAGGTGCGTTTTACTGCTGTCGTGCAGTTCTCAAATATATGATTAACCGAAAATCAGGAAAAATAATCAATATTTCCTCAATTTGGGGCGAATCAGGTGGCTCTTGTGAGGTGCATTATTCAGCATCAAAGTCAGGACTTATCGGTATGACAAAAGCGCTTGCAAAAGAGGTTGGACTTTCAGGTATAACCGTTAACTCCGTATCTCCAGGAGTAATTTTAACAGATATGACAAGTCATTTTGATGAGGATACAATGAACTCACTCAAAGAAGAAACACCACTAAATCGTATAGGCACTCCTGAAGATGTTGCAGGAGCAGTTTCATTCCTTGCATCAAAGGATGCTGACTTTATCACAGGACAAAACATATCTGTTAATGGTGGAATGAATGTTTAAATGCAAAACAACATTTTTGTAGGGGACGATGCCCACATCGTCCCTTTTTTTTACAACAACGGCGGGGTCAAGACCCCGCCCTACCATTTTTGTTGTTTTATATCCCGAAATAATTTTTTGCGTTGTTGAATGAGATATCCTCGACTACCTTTGAAAGGAATTCTGTATCGTTCGGATACTTACCTTCTTCTACCAAATCACCGATGATTTCACAAAGAATTCTTCTAAAATACTCGTGTCTTGGATATGACAAGAAGCTACGGGAATCAGTAACCATACCCACAAATTTGCCGAGAACACCAAGGTTTGCAAGTGTTTTCATCTGTTCTCTCATTCCGTCATAATTATCATTGAACCACCAAGCAGAACCGAACTGAATCTTTGACTGTGCTTCACTACTCTGGAAATTACCGAGCATTGTACCAAGCACATAATTGTCCTTTGGATTAAGTGTAAAGAGAATTGTCTTTGGCAATTTGCCTTTTACATCAAGAGAATCAAGGTATCGTGAAAGCCCGTAAGCCAACTGATGGTCGTGAACAGAATCGAAGCCTGTGTCAGCACCGACTGAACGGAACATTCTTGCATTGTTGTTTCTCATAGCACCGAAATGAAGCTCCATTGCCCAGCCGAGTTCTGCGTATTTCTCACCGAAAAACTGTAAAAGTGCTGTTCTGTACTGGTCAAGCTCTTTCTTTGTGAAATCTCCGCCATTAAGTGCTTTTGTGAAAATTGCTTCCAATTCGTCATCTGTTGCAGGGTCAAAAGGACAGTATTCAAGAGCGTGGTCACTTGCACGACAACCCATTTCATCGAAGAATGCAATTCTTTTTTCAAGTGCTGTCAAAAGGTCACGGAATGACTTGATTTCCATTTCAGTAGCTTTTTCCATAGCAACAATCCACTCTTTAAAAGCAGGAGTGTCAATAAGGAATGACTTATCAGGACGGAAAGCAGGAATAACTTTGCATTTAAATGACTTATCCTCTGCTAATAACTTGTGATATTCAAGAGTATCGGCAGCATCATCAGTTGTGCAGACACAAGCAACATTTGATTTTTCGATAAGTGAACGAGGTGTAAAACCACCTGCACTAATCTGCTCATTGCATTTTTCCCAAATCATATCTGCAGTTTTAGGACTCAACGGCTCATAAATGCCAAAATATCTCTGCAACTCAAGATGTGTCCAATGATAAAGAGGATTACCGATACAATAAGGCAGACTTTCAGCCCATTTCATGAATTTTTCATAGTCAGATGCATCACCTGTGATATACTTTTCTTCCACACCACAGCCACGCATAGCACGCCATTTATAGTGGTCACCACCAAGCCATACCTTTGTAATATTCTCAAATGGCTTATCCTCATAAATCTCCTTTGGTGAGAGGTGACAATGCCAGTCAAAAATCGGTGTATCCTTTGCACCGTTTTCAAAAATCACTTTCGCAGTTTCAGTTGAAAGTAAAAAATCTTTATCCATAAATGCTTTCATAAAATCACCTTTAAAATCAAGATTATAATTATTGTATCATAGAAAATGGAAAAATAACAGTATTTTTTATTGTTTTAATCGGTGTATTATGATAAAATTGAAGCATTAAATCAATTAAGAGGTAGCAAATTGAAAATAGGTAATGTTGAGATTAACGGAAAAGCCGTTTTGGCACCTATGGCAGGTGTTGCTGACCGTGCTTTTCGTGAATTATGTGTAGGTTACGGTGCAGCTTATGTTGTCAGCGAAATGATAAGCTCAAAAGGCGTTTCAATGGGTGACAGAAAATCTAAGGATTTGATGTTTTTGTCCGAAGCGGAACGCCCTGCGGCTGTGCAGATTTTTGGCAACGACCCTCTGGTTATGGCTGAAAGTATTGAGTCTGTTATGAAAGTAAACCCACAAATTATTGATATAAATATGGGTTGTCCTGCACCTAAAATCGCAGGTAACGGTGGTGGTGCAAGTCTTGCAAAAAATCCACAGCTTGCAGAACAGATAATTAAAGAAGTTGTAAAGGCTTCTCCTGTTCCCGTAACAGTAAAAATCCGTGCAGGTTGGGACGAAAATTCAATTAACGCAGTTGAAATGGCACAAAGAGCAGAAAATGCAGGGGCCTCCGCAATTACAATTCACGGAAGAACAAGACAGCAGATGTATTCACCTCCTGTCAACAGAAATATAATTGCAGAGGTTAAAAAAGCTGTCAGTATCCCTGTTATCGGTAATGGTGATATTGTTGACGGACTGACTGCCGCAAGTATGCTTGAAGACACAAACTGTGACCTTATTATGGTCGGTCGTGGTGCTTTAGGTTGTCCTTGGGTGTTCTCACAAATCAACGCATATCTCGACCACGAAAGAATAATCCCTCATCCACCTGTAAGCGAAAGAATGAGGATAATGATTAAGCATATTGAGAAAATCTGCGAGTACAAAGGTAATTATGTGGGTATGCGAGAAGCACGAAAACACGCAGGCTGGTACACAAAAGGACTCCACGGTGCAGCAAAGTATCGTCAGGAATTATGTAGCATTGAAACAATGGAACAATTACAAGAAATCGCATATAAAATCTGTGTTGAGAATCAATAAAAGAGGTCTTTTCTATGGAATATGTTGCAGACAAATTTCTTGAAGAAGTTGAAGAAATCCAAGCTAAATACAAAGAAGACAAAAATGCTGAAAAACTGGCTAATCGATTGTCAAACTGTGCTTCTAAATACAAAAAATATTTTGGTACAGGTGACTGTCTTATCAACCTTGCTGAAGAGGAGTACTATGCAAAGGGCGATTATCTTGCAGGACTATCTATCATAAAAGTTGTTCATAAACACTTTAAATATATTGCTGACGAATTGACTGTCTATTTACGAATGGCAGAGTATTATATCGAAAGTGGCGAAACTGAAAAGGGCATAGAATATCTTATCAAACTTTGTACTGAAACAGTTGATAATTATGAAGAATCAATAGGATTTCGTGAATTAACTGCTGTATGGGAAAAATATAAGCATTTAGTGGATGGCAAAGTACCACCATCAAAAGTGTTTAATTCAGGTAATCCTATACCACCTGAAAAATGCTCAATGCAGATTGCTGATATTTTAAATCTTAACAATGAAGAAATATTAAACGAACTTTCAACTCACCTGAACGAGATGTCTGCAAACGGTGACGTTTTGAGTTGCCTTAACAAATGGGAAAAGCTTGTTTTCTACATAAACGAACTATGTGAAGAAGTTAATTCAGGTGGTTTTTCAAATTATTTATATTACTATGGTAACCATTTTGAAAAAGCAAAATCGTCACTTGAATTAATCGGTGCTGAAAAATCTATTGAATTATTAAATAATGTTGAGAGCAAGTTTCCACGCAAAAAAGTGCCGAAAAACATCAATAGTATTCAAAACAATCTTGATAAAATGGAAGAAAAAGGCATTAATTTTGAAAAAGAAGATACAGAGTATTATGACTTCACTGAAAAAGAACTGTTGAAAAAATTGACAACATATATTCTTGAAAATAAAAAGCATTTTAGGTAATTCACGCACTCTCAATATATCAAAAAACTCCCTACAAATCAACGTAGGGAGTTTCATTTTGCACTTATTTTTGGAATGTTCCTTTCCAGTCACCGGGTTCGGCATTATAAAGCACACGAAGGATGACATCGAGAATATCTGCTATTTTTTGTGAGCCGTTTATTGGCTTGATAATCTTTTTTATTCGTTTATTAAAAAATGCCCACATAGCAAGATATTCAGGTGTGTATGGGTTGTAAGGCTCATCACCCTTGTATATGTTTGTCACAGCCTCTAAAATAAAATCTTTTACATTTCTGTCTTTGATTGAGTCGTGGATATATTTGCTTATTCCGAACATCTTACCGATTGTCTGGAATGTTGCTTTTTGCAAGAACTTTCCGAATGGCACAAGGACAGGCTCTGCTTTATAAATTATTTCAGGAGTCATACTGAAAGATGTTGAAAGCTCAGCAAGCTTATCTATATCATAAGCCATTGAATCGAAAATTGCATTAAGGAACTGTAAAAAGTTCTCCTTTGTATATTCGTCAACAGTTTTGCCCTGTAAATCCCAGTTGAAATTATCAATTTTTACGCTGTCAACCTGAACCTCCGTGTCAGTCATAACAACTTTTCGCATAGCATTCGGGAAACCAACAGCAGAACAGGTATTGATGTCGTAAAAATCGTTGCCTTTTTTAGTGGTCATTTTTGCAATATTCATCATATGTGTATGACCTGTAAAAATGAATTTCACGCCGTTATCTGCAAGGAATTCTGATGTTTTCTCATAATCACCAAGCATATCTCTCATACTGAAAAGAGGATAAATAGGGCTTGGTGGCAAAACAGGATGATGAGTAACAGCAAAAATATAATCACCTTTTTTATGAGCATCGTCAATCTGCTCTTTTATCCATTCAAGACAATCGTCATAATAACCGCAGAAGAACTCGTCACCATCATCATTAAGGCAAAGTAATCTATATCCCTCTTGTAACTGAACACAATAAGAATGACTCGGTTTATGTAATGAAATTGCCTCTGAAAGACCAAAATCGTGATAGATTTTTAAAAGCTCGTCACGTTCTGTACGAGTTGCTGTCAAAATTTCGTCACCAACACATTTTTCAGCTTTACCCGTACCGTTACCGTTTTCCATATAGTAATCGTGAGTACCCGTTGTAACATAAACCTTTTTGCCTGCGTCTTTAAGGCGTTGAAGTTTAGGAACAAGGTCAAAGTGACTTTCTTTAGCACCGTTACAAGTAACATCACCTGTAATCAATACAATATTTGTGTCCTTATCCTCAATAATCTTGTCGAAATATGCGTCGATTATAGCACCTGTTTCCTTAAGGCACTTCTGGTCAGAAAGACAGATTTTTTCAAAAGCCTTTCCCTCTGTACCCAATTCAAGTGCATAATGATGTAAGTCAGTTATCTGATAGAATCTTAAATCAGCCATAATTAATTACCATTCGCTCTCTTTTCAATAATGTAGTCGTGAACTTTGTCTGCAAGTTCACCGTAAACCTTGAATTTCTTACGGAATACAACAAGAGATGCTATAAAGAACAACATCGGTACACCGAAGCAAATTAATCCGATACCTGTTTTTGTTGTTTCGTTCACAACTTTAACTGTTGTAATCTGCTCGTTATAGTTCATAAGTCCAAGACCACCGAAAAGAACGATTGTCTGAATAGTGTATGCCATTTTCTGCAAGAAGCCTTTCATTGAGAATGTGATACTCTCATTTCTCTCGCCATTCTTGTATTCACCATAGTCAACAATGTCAGCAAGGAAAATTGTCTGTGACACGAACATTGAAGAAACACCGACAGATGCAAGAATATAGCAGACATCCATAATTACAACGTTGAGTTTTAGAATTGGTCCTGTTATAAGCATTAAAGCATAACCTGCAACCGCTGTGCAAAGTGAAATTGTATATGTAGTTCTCTTTGAAAACCATTTTGAAAGTACAGGCACAACAAGAAGACCCAATACAGAGCCTACCGTACCGATTGTCTGGAAAAGTGACTGTAATTTTGAGTCACCTAATGAATCTGTGAAATAGTAAACTGCTGTTGAGCTTGTCAGATACCAACCTGCATTTGAAAGCATTGCAAATACGATAAATACTACTAACTGGTCGTTACTCTTGATAACCTCAAAAATCTGCTTAAGGCTGAATTTTTTCTTTTCACCATAAACAACATTCGTTTCTTTTGTAATAAGAATACAAATAAGTGCAAAGAAAACAAGTGCCACACCGCATATACCTGCCCAGCGGGAAAATCCGCTTGCACTATAACCCTTTTCGTCTGTCATACCACTTGAAAGTAACGGACAAATAATAGGTGTTAAAATTGAGATAATTCCCTGACCGATACCTGAAAATGTTCTTGCAACCGTTGCGACGAGATTTCTTTCTTTTTCTTCGCTTGTAAATGATGGCACCATTGACCAATAAGGAATATCAGCCATTGTGTTTGTCATACCCCAGAGAATATACATAACTGCTATGTAGATATAAAGTGGAAGACCGCTCATACCGAATGATGTAAACAAAAGGAAAAGCACAACCGCATTACACATAGCACCAATCAATATCCAAGGACGGTATTTACCCATTTTTGTTCTTGTATTGTCAACAATTGTACCCATCATAGGGTCATTGATTCCGTCCCAGATACGAGCTAATGGTGTAATGAGAAGCAAAAAAGCCTCTTCAAGTCCTAACACACTTGAAAGATAATATGACAAATATGAATAGAACATACCGTAGCTTAAATCAAGGCCGATTGCACCGACACCATAGCCCAATGCAGTTTTTAAGATTGAATTAGTTTTCTTTGCCATAACCCATTCTCACCTCATCAATTTTTGTAAGCAATTCGTTTTCCACATCTGAAAACTCACGAGAATAATTGCCTTGTTTTTCTTGGTATTTAGAAAGTGCAAGTGACAAAACACCAACTGTTGCCGTAACAAACGGAGCAATTTTTATGATTTTAATCGCTGTTTTCATTGCCTTTTTAGTATCCATCAGTCACTTGTCACCACCGTTCCCATAGTTTTTGCACCGATAAACTCGGAAATTACATTGTATCTTACTCTGCCGTTAAGAACCGCAACTTCTTTAACACCATTTTCAATAAGATTTATAATATTGGTAAGCTTCGGAATCATTCCGCCTTTTGCAAGTCCGCTGTCGAGAAGCATTTTCGCTTTTTCAACAGTAATACGCTCAAGTGCAGTTTTTTCATTCTGACTGTCGAGGAAAATTCCGTTTACATCTGTAATATAAACGAGATAGTCGGCATCAATTGCAAGTGCCATCTGTCCTGCTGCATCGTCAGCATTGATATTAACTGTTCCCAATGAACTGCATCTTCCCACAGGTGACAGCACAACTGTATAACCCTTATCAAAAAGAGTATCAACAAGGCTTGTGTCAACCTTTGTTATGTCCCCTACTCTGCCCAACGCTTTTCCGTTAATGTATTTCGGAACTGCAGTTAAAATGTTTCCGTCAGCACCGCTGATACCAACAGCCTGAATGTCGCTCTGTGAAAAGCGTTCCACAATTTTCTTGTTTACACTTCCTGAAAGCACCATTTCAACAACATTCATTTCTTCGTCACCTGTGACGCGATAGCCCTCATAAAATTCTGACTGAAGATTCATTTTGTCGAGTGTCTTGGTGATTTCCTTACCGCCACCGTGAACAACAAGGATTTTTGCACCGACCATTGTGAGAAGTGCAATATCCTCAAGAAGATTTTTCATAAGAGTTTCATCATCAAGACAGCTGCCGCCAAGCTTGATTACAACTCTTTTGTTGTGGAGCTTGTGCAATTGTGGCAATATATCCTGAACACTCTTAATTTTTTCGTCGCTGTCAAGGCCGTGTGCCTTGTCATATTCCTTAAGTGCTTTTGTGGCATATTCCACATCAGTAGGACAATCAATATATTCAATACCTCGTTTTTGTCTTGTTTCGTTACCTTTACCTGTAATGAGAATAACGCTGTCAGCACCCATTTCATTGATTGCTGTGCTGATTGCCTCGCCACGGTCATCAATAATCTTATATTTTCCGTTTTGTGCTTCTACAAACTCGGCAATTTCACGAGAAATCTTCTGTAATGGTTCTTCGCCCGGGTCTTCTTCAGTAATATAAACCATATCTGCATACTGACCGCTGATTTCACCTAAATCCTTACGACGGATAAGAGCCTTATTTCCCGGACAACCAAAAACGATTGCAACCTTTCGACCGGGATATTCCTGACGGACAGATTTAAAAAGATTTTCAAAACTCATTCTGTTATGAGCATAGTCAACTATTGCAGTAATTTTCTTATCTGCATTTTCGTAAACTTCCATTCGACCGCTTGAACGAGCCTTTAAAAGTCCTGTATAAATAAACTTTTCGGGAATTCCAAGTTTACAGCATACAGCAATTGCACAAAGTGCATTTTCTACATTGAAAAGTCCCGGAATTGTAAGTGTAAAGTCACGGTCAAAGTCCGTTGTCCTTACCGTGAATACGGTATCGGAACCGTCTTTTCTGATATTATATCCGTAAACATCAGCATTTTCATTTTTTGTGCTGAATGTAATTACTTCCGGTGCGTTCTTTGATGCCTTGAGCACATCTTCGCTACGGTCAGTATCAAGATTTACAACTGCAGTCTGACACTGAGTAAATATCTTCATTTTAGATTGGAAATAGTCCTCAAAGTCAGGATGTTCAATAGCACTTATATGGTCAATACCGATATTGAGATAACAACCGACAGTAAATGTCACACCATCAGTTCTTCCGTATTTTAATGCCTGTGAAGAAACTTCCATTGTGAAATGCTCAATATCACTATTAACAGCATTATTAAAATGCCTATGCAAATCGAATGGCTCAGGAGTTGTAAGATGACTTTCTATATTTATAACACCGTCATAAGTGTCGATTGATGAAACAATTGCACTCTTTTTTTTGCCCACACTCAAGAGATATTCATCTTCAATGTACTTGATAAAATATGCAGTTGTGGACTTACCCTTTGTTCCTGTAATGCCAACAAGATTCAGCTTGTCCCACACATTATCATAGAAAAAGTTTGCTGACAGATACATAGATTTTCTTATGTCAGACACTAAAATACAAGGTGCAGCTGTGTCATATTTCTTTTCAGACACATAAGCCACAGCACCCTTATTCAATGCGTCAAACAAAAACTGCTCTTTAAAATGTGCACCCTTACAGAAAAACAATGTGTTTTCCTGAATTTCCATTGAGTTGTATGAAATCATTTCAACAGCAGTTTCCCCGTCGCAATTATGCTCTTTCAATATGGAGTTTTTTTCAAAAAGTTCAATAAAATCCTTGAGTTGTTTCATCTTGTCCTCCAAAAAAAACAATATATATTATATGATACCACAAGAAAAAATTATATGCAATAAAAAATAAGGACAGACTGTAATGTCTGCCCTTGAAAACTCTATAAAAATTTATTTTATACAATTAAAAGTTCACATTTGCAAGAATGTTTTTACCCAAAACATAAAAAACAGGAATTAAAAGTGCTGGTAAAAGATTTCCAACCCTGATTTTCTTGCCGAATGTTATGTTTATACCTACACAGAATATAAGTGCTGAGCCTATGTATGAAAGATAACCAATTAACTCATCACTTATTACATTTCCTGCAAAATGGCCTAAAAGAGTAATGCCACCCTGATAAACAAAAATCGGAATAGCAGAACACATAGCCCCTAAACCATAAGTTGAAGTCATAATTACAACTATAACAAGGTCAAGAACGGCTTTTGCAGTAAGCATTGAATAATCTCCTGTAAGTCCGTCCTGAATTGAACCGACAATAGCCATTGCACCAACACAGATAATAAGGGATGTGTTCACAAAGCCCTCAACAAACTTGTTATCCTTTTCAGCGTGAAGCAACTTTTTAAGCTTTTCGCCAAGGCTATCCATTCTTTTTTCAATATTGATAAATTCGCCAATAAGTCCACCAAGAACAAATGAGAAAATAAGAAGCATTGTACCGTTTGTCTGAATTTTTCCGTCAACTACGGTAAGCATTCCCTGTAAAGTGCCTGTTACACCTATAAAGATAGTTGAAACGCCACAAGCTGCCATAAGAGTTTTTTCGTATCGTTGGTAAATTCCCTTTTTGAAAAGAAGTCCTATAAACCCACCTAAAAGGACTAAAACCGTATTAATTATTGTACCTAAACCAAACATTTTTGTCACATCCAAAAAAATAATGTGATGATTATATCACTTATATACTCTTTTTTCAATTAATTTCTGTTTCTTTTATCAATTATTACTATTGAATTTTTCAAAAATTATGTTACAATACATTCATAATGGAGTAAATTGGGGTTTTATTTGTTCCACTTTATTTCATGGAAGATAAAAAAATGAAGGAGAAAGAAAAATTATGGCATTCCTCAACAGTTTCAAAGATTTGCTGTTCAGCGATATGATAAACAACTTCGATATAAGAATGCTTATCATGTGGGCTATCGGCGGAATTCTCATTTACCTTGCAATTAAAAAGGAAATGGAACCAACACTTCTTTTACCAATGGGATTTGGTGCGATTCTCGTTAACCTCCCAATCTCAGGTGCAATCACTCAGTATTTTCAGTTTGTTGACGGTGTTAAAACATCAATTTCTGAAGCAACCTACCAGAAGCTTTTAGCTGAAGGTGCAGAAGGACTTTCTATGGAAGAAGGTGCTTTATCTGTTCTTTTTGATGCAGGTATTGCAAACGAACTTTTCCCACTTATCCTTTTCATCGGTATCGGTGCAATGATTGACTTCGGTCCAATCCTTTCAAACCCTAAGCTTATGATTTTCGGTGCTGCAGCACAGTTTGGTATTTTCTTCACACTCTGCTTGGCATCAATGTTCTTCCCAATCAACGACGCAGCTTCAATCGCTATTATCGGTGCTGCTGACGGCCCTACATCTATCGTTGTTGCTAACAAGCTCAACTCTGAATACTTAGGTGCTATTATGGTTGCTGCATATTCATATATGGCCCTTGTTCCTATTATTCAGCCACCTGTAATCAAACTCCTTACAACTAAAAAAGAGCGTATGATTCGTATGCCATACACTCAGACAGAAGTTAAGAAGATTACAAGAATCCTCTTCCCTATCGTTATTACTGTTGTTGCAGGTCTTGTTGCTCCTGCATCAGTTTCACTTGTTGGTTTCCTTATGTTCGGTAACCTTATCCGTGAATGTGGCGTGCTTAATTCTCTTTCAGAAACAGCACAAAAGGTTCTTGCAAACCTTATTACAATCTTCCTTGGTATCACAATTGCAACAAAGATGCACTTCGCTTCTTTCCTTGCTCCTGATACACTCCTTATCTTGGCTCTTGGTCTTTTCGCATTCGTATTCGACACAGCAGGCGGCGTTATGTTTGCAAAGATTCTCAACATCTTCTTACCAAAGGGCAAGAAGATTAACCCTATGATTGGTGCAGCAGGTATCTCTGCATTCCCAATGTCAGGACGTATCGTTCACAAGATGGGACTCGCAGAAGACCCACAGAATTTCCTTCTTATGCATTCAATCGGTGTAAACGTTTCAGGTCAGATTGCATCTGTTATCGCAGGTGGTCTTATCCTCAATTTCTTTATGTAAGGAGAGTGTGTTAAATGTTACAGAATATTTTTGTTACTATGATGGCTTCAAACATCGAATTTAATCCAATGGCATTTGTTGACAACCTCTATTATATGGGTATGGGTATGCTCGGCATCATCATCGTTATGGGTGTGCTTATTGGTATTACAACTCTTCTTAACAAAATCTTCTCAAAAACAAAAAAGAAGGATAAAGAAGACAAATAATCTCACATAAAGCATTTTGACCGTCAGGAAACTGGCGGTCATTTTTTATAATTTTTAAAAAATCACAAAAACCCTATTGACAGTCACGTGAACCTGTGATATAATCAAATCGCCATATAAAAGGAGGTGGAGAACATTGGAATATATTCCCGGAACAACCTTGCCGTTCAACGATGTGGTATTAGAAGATTGTTTCTCTCTGATTTCTCCTCTGTTGACGGTTACAAAAGGACTTACATTGGCTCAGGTCAGAGAATTAACAGGACTTGAAACATCTACTATTCAGAATTGGATAAAACGCGGTTGGGTAAAAAACCCAACAGAAAAACGCTATGGCGAAGAACAGGTTATGCGTATCATTCTCATAAATATGATGCGTGGCTCAATGCAAATGGAACAAATCGCATTTTTAATGAGTTATATTAACGGCTCTGTTGAGGACCGCTCCGACGATATTTTGCCTGACAGAGAATTATTTAATATTCTGTGCAGTATAATTTACGAGTGCGAACAAAATGCAGTTTATGATACAAACGAGCTTGATGTTACAATAGAATCACATTTAAAAAATGTCACTGTTCGTGACGATGTTTCAAAAACAAAACTTAAAACCGCTTTGCGAGCAACTGTATTGGCAATTCTTTCAACAAGAATGAGAGATTTGGCACAAAAGGCATTTGCAGAACTCGGGGAGGTTATTTAAATGGTAAATCTTTATGTATCAATTTCACCAGAAGAAACTGCGAAACTCATCAATGACACTATCAATAACAGTTCCGTTACAGGTGAATTAATTGATGAATATGTAATACCCTCAGATAATGGCATAATAACAATCGTTCAGGTCTATGAGAAGTTTTATTTGCGAGCAGAAAATCGCCTCATGCTTACCGTAATTATTGACAATGCTTCAGGCAGAACACATATTCACGCAATCAGTGGCGGCGGTGGTGAATTTTTCAAATGTGATGGTGGTGCTTCTGAAAGCTTTGAAGACAGCATTTACGATGCAATATACAAATACATTACTGAATATAAATAAGGAGTAATATTATGAAAGAATATAAGATTATTGAAATCAAATTAAGCGAAGCTGAAGCAAAAATGAACGATATGGCAAAACGTGGCTGGGAGGTTGTCAGTACCGATGCGTATCTTGGCGGTGTTGCAAGAACAAAAGCCGGTACACCAATGCTCATTGTTTTTGCAAGAGAAATCAAAGACGAATAATTTTTAATAAAGGAGAGATGGTATGGATTATCTTATAGCCAATCCGTGGATAATGTGGCTTGCAGTTGGTGTGTTGTTTCTGATTGTAGAATTGCTTACAACAGCACTTGTTTCAATCTGGTTTGTACCGTCAGCAATCATCACTTGTTTGTTATCCTTTGTTGTGGATAGCCTGTTAATACAAATTGCAATATTTGTGGTTTTAAGTGCAGTATTTATGGTTGTCTGTCGCAAAATATATAACAAACACATTAAAAAACCTGTTGATGATGTTGACCAGAATGAAAAGCTTTTAGGCAAATCGGCAACAGTAACAGAGGATACCAACGGCATTACGGGAAGAATACTCGTAGGCGATGTTTATTGGAGGGCCGTTTCAGAAAACGGTGACATTATCCAAAAAGGTGAAACAGTAAAAATCAAGGGTGTCAACGGAACAACTCTTGTAATAAACAAATTATAAAAAAGGAGAAACATTATGGAATTTTTAATTATCCCTATTATTTTAATCGCTATTGTTATAGCAATCATCGTAGCAAACGTACGAATCGTACCACAGGCAAATGCATTTGTTATTGAAAGACTTGGTGCATATCACTCAACATGGGACACAGGTCTTCATGTAAAAATTCCGATTATTGACAGAGTTGCAAAAAGAGTAAGCCTTAAAGAAGCTGTTGTTGATTTTCCACCACAGCCTGTTATTACAAAGGATAATGTTACAATGTCAATCGACACAGTTGTTTTCTATCGTATTATTGACCCTAAGCTTTATACTTATGGTGTTGAACGTCCAATGATGGCGATTGAAAACCTTACAGCAACAACACTTCGTAACATCATCGGTGACCTTGAGCTTGACGCAACTCTTACATCAAGAGATACAATCAACTCAAAGATTACTGAAGTTCTTGACGAGGCAACAGATGCTTGGGGCATCAAAATCAACCGTGTTGAATTGAAGAACATTATGCCTCCTCGTGAAATTCAAGACTCAATGGAAAAGCAGATGAAGGCTGAGCGTGAACGTCGTGAAAAGATTCTTCAGGCTGAAGGTGAAAAGAAAGCTGCTATCCTCGTTGCAGAAGGTGAAAAGGAATCAGCAATCCTTCGTGCAGATGCGATTAAGGAATCAAAAATCCGTGAAGCTGAAGGTGAAGCTGCTGCAATTCTCAAGATTCAGGAAGCTACTGCTGCAGGTATCGAAATGATTAATAAGGTTAATCCAAGTCAGGAATTTATCAGCATCAAGGCTCTTGAGTCATTTGAAAAGGCTGCTGACGGTAAAGCTACAAAGATTATTATCCCGTCAGAAATCCAGGGACTTGCAGGCCTTGCAACATCTTTGACAGAACTTGCAAAGAAAGATTAAACAAAAGTTAATAACTTTACAGTAGGGCGGGGTCTTGACCCCGCCGATTTGTTTTATGCATACTCCTCATAATTTATCTCATAATAATAGTGGTGATAAATATGGATAGAGAAAACAAAAATTATATAAATCAATTGGAAGAAAGAGTAACTTATATTCCCGACAATCCCGAAACACCTTATGAAATGGTGAACAAATACGGAACTTACGAAATTCAGCCAACAAGTGAAACAGATAACGAGTTCCCCACCATTGCACAAGAACTGCCCAAAGGAGCAAAAAAGCCTACCGTAAAGCCCATAAATCACTCAAAAGAAAGCCAAGTATAAAAATAATTAAAAAATTTTCAAAAAACACTTGACACTGTCGATTTCCTTTGCTATAATGTCTCTTGCGTTCGAGAGAACGACC
>CALCTT010000097.1 GCA_937906895.1 uncultured Clostridia bacterium
GAGGAGATAATATGATTTCTCTTATTATCGGTAAAAAAGGAACAGGAAAAACAAAAGTACTCGTTGAGCATGTTAATGATGCAGTTCACGTATCCAGCGGTAATGTTGTGTGCGTTGAAAAAGAAACAAAGCTTACATACGATGTAAACTATCGTGCAAGACTTGTTGCAACAGATACTTTTTCAATCAAAGGTTATGATGCATTTTATGGCTTCTTAAGCGGTATTTGTGCTGGTGACCACGATATTACAGATATCTTTGTTGATGCAACATACAGAATTGCAGAAGACAAAGAAAGAACAGGCGAAGCACTCAGCTCATTCCTTAAAAAAGTTGATGAACTTTCAAAGATTTCTGATACAAAGTTCACATTTACAATTTCAAGCGAGATGGAAGAACTTCCAGAAGCAATGTTTGAATATTGTGCAAAAATCAACTAATTTAAATTAGGACACGGCGAGGTTAATTCCTCGCCGTTTTTCTGCATTTTTACTAAAATATTTTAATTTTTATTGTTGACAAAAACGAAATATACATATATAATAATTCGGGTGAATAAGTAACAGTTATTCACGGTGAAAGGTGAATGCAATGCAAATTCAACTTGAACAGATATTTAATCTTGAAGGCTCTAAAAAGGAATTCGACTTTTCTTTTGAACCTGAATACTCTCTTTCTGATGATATTTCACTTGACGCGCCCGGTATTGCGGTTAGTGGTAAAATCGAGAATAACACGGGAATTGTGTCGTTGTCAGGAATTGCAAAGTTTTCAGCAACCGTGGTTTGCAGTCGATGTGCCGAGGGCTTCAAGAAGGATTTTCAGGTGGATATTGAGCATTTGCTTGCAAACAACCTTGAAAATGACGATAATGATGATTATATCGTTGTTGAAAATTCCGTGCTTGATTTAGCCTCATTAGTTTGTGAGGATATAATCTTTTCATTACCATTAAGATTTTTGTGTGATGAGGAGTGTAAGGGACTTTGTTCCAAGTGTGGTAAAAACCTTAATGACGGTCCTTGTGACTGCAAAAAAGAGGTTGACCCGCGAATGGCAGCTTTATTACAGTTGCTTGAAGATTAGTTAATTATTAATTATTTATAATGAGGAGGTGCCCCACATGGCAGTACCTAAGAGAAGAGTTTCAAAGACAAGAAGAGATAAGAGACGTTCAAACGTTTGGAAGATGACAGCTCCTGAGCTTGTTAAGTGCCCAAACTGCGGTGGTTATAAGAGACCTCACAGAGTTTGCGGTGAATGCGGACAGTACAAAGGCAGACAGGTTGTTGCTCTTAAAGAAGAAGCTTAATTTATCTTGTTATTAAGTAAGGCGGAAGGAACGATTTCTCTCCGCCTTTTAGTCTTGCAAAAAAACAGAAATGAGAGGTGAGTGCTTTGTCAGTAAAAATTAATGGTGTAAAGCCAATGTCTGTCTGTGCCTTAAAGGGCATTACGGCAGGTGACGAGTTGCTGAAAATCAATGGTAACGAGATTATGGACGTGCTGGATTTTGATTTTTATATGGCAGAGCAGAATCTTACCTTGACTTTTAAGTGTAGTGACGGAAAATATAAGGTCATTAAAACAAATAATACTGATTGCGGATTAGAATTTGAAACTTATCTTATGGATAAGCAACAGCATTGTAAAAACAAGTGTATTTTCTGCTTTATTGACCAGTTGCCGAAGGGCTTGCGTGAAAGTCTTTATTTTAAAGATGATGACAGTCGTCTGTCTTTTCTTTTCGGTAATTACATCACACTTACTAATATTTCCGACCACGAGGTTGAACGAATTATTAAAATGCACATAAGTCCTGTGAATATTTCCGTTCATACAATGAACCCTGAACTTCGTGTTCAGATGATGAAAAATAAAAATGCAGGAAAGAGCCTTGAAATAATTAAAAGATTTGCCGATGCAGGAATACAGATGAATACACAACTTGTCCTTTGTCCCGGAATTAATGACGGTGAAGAACTCCGAAGAAGTATAGAGGAATTGTCTGCTCTTTATCCTGCGGTACAGAGTATTGCTGCAGTTCCTGTGGGACTTACAAAATTCCGTGACGGACTTGAAAAAATTGAACATTATAATAAAAAAACAGCAGGGGAAACCATTGATATAATCGAGAAATATTCTGAAAAATTCCGCAAAGAGTTTGGTGTAGGTCTTTGCTATCCTGCTGACGAATTTTACATTAAGGCAGAACGAGAATTGCCTCAAGAAGACTATTATGACGGTTATCCTCAGCTTGATAACGGTGTGGGGCTTGTCCGTTCGTTTTATAATGAATTTCTTGATGAAATTGAATACTGTAATGAAAAACCTGTAAATAAAAAGGTTACTTTAGCAACAGGTGTTGATTTTTATCCTTATCTTTGTGAGCTATGCGAAAAAGCAAAGGAAAAGTTTAACATTAATGTTCAGGTGAAGAAGATAATCAATAACTTTTTCGGTGAAACTATAACAGTATCCGGACTTGTAACAGGTGTTGACCTATATGAGCAGTTAAAAGATTGTGATTTAGGTGAATATTTACTGTTACCAAGTTCAATGATTAGTGACTATACAAATCATACCGAACACAAAAATAAATTCCTTGACGATATGACAATTGAGGAATTAGAAGAAAGATTAAATACTAAAATTATCCTGACCAATGGTGACGGAGGTCAGGTTTTAAGAGATATTTTGGGGGTGAAATAATGGCAAAACCCGTAGTGGCGATTGTTGGTCGTCCAAATGTAGGTAAAAGTACACTTTTTAATAAGCTTATCGGTAAAAGACTTTCAATTGTTGACGATACACCGGGTGTTACCCGTGACAGAATTTACGGTGATTGCGAGTGGCTCGGTCATGAAATGCTTTTAATCGATACAGGCGGTATTGAGCCGTATTCAGACGACATTATTCTTTCACAGATGCGTCGTCAAGCACAGCTTGCCATTGACAGTGCTGATGTTATTATATTCGTAACTGATGTGCGAACAGGTGTTGTTGCTACTGATGAAGAAGTTGCAACAATGCTTATTAAGAGCAATAAGCCGATTATCCTCTGTGTAAACAAGGCCGACTCTTTGGGTGAGCCACCTGCAGAGTTTTATGAATTTTACAATTTAGGTCTTGGCGACCCGATTCAGGTTTCTGCAGCACACGGTCACGGTACAGGTGACTTGCTTGATAAAGTTCTCGAATACATTCCTGAAGATACAGAAACAGAAGACGAAAACGAAACAGTAAAGGTTGCCGTTATCGGTAAACCTAACGCAGGCAAATCCTCACTTATCAATAAAATTGCAGGTGAGGAACGAGTAATCGTTTCTAATATTGCAGGTACTACACGAGATGCAACCGACACATATATCGACAATGAACACGGTTCATTTATGTTTATTGATACAGCAGGGCTTCGTCGTAAGAGTAAGGTTGAAGACCAGATTGAAAAATATTCCGTAATTCGTGCGAGAATGGCGGTCGAAAGAGCAGACGTCTGCGTTATTATGATTGATGCTGTTGAGGGCTTTACAGAGCAGGACTCAAAGGTTGCAGGTATCGCTCACGAGCTCGGTAAGGCTTGTATTATCGCAGTTAATAAGTGGGATTTGGTCGAAAAAGACGGTCAGACAATGGATAAGTACCGTAAAAAGCTTATGGTTGATTTCTCATTTATGAGCTATGCACCATTTATCTTTATTTCTGCAAAAACAGGTCAAAGACTTGACAGACTCTTTGAACTTATCAAATTCGTTGATAGTCAGAATGCAATGCGAATTTCAACAGGTAAGCTCAATGATGTCCTTGCAAATGCAACTGCTCGTGTTCAGCCACCGTCAGATAAAGGTAAACGACTTAAGATTTACTATATGACTCAGGCTTCAACACGACCACCAACATTCGTTTGCTTCGTAAATAACAAGGACTTGTTCCATTATAGCTATCAGCGTTATATCGATAATCAAATCCGTGAGGTTTTCGGACTTGAAGGCACACCAACACGATTTGTTATCCGCGAACGCGACAAAAACAATAAGAAATAAGTGCAAAATGTAGGGGTGATTCACGAATCACCCTTTTTCCTTTTTGCAACGAATTATAATTTATCGGGGTGATTTGTTTGTAGGGGACGATGGGTCTCACCTGCCGGTTCGGTCGGTGCTTCTGCTACGCAGAGGTGTCCACCGGACATCCGCACCCCACATCATCCCAATTTGTTGACAATTTCATTCTAAAATGATACACTCAATTTTAAAGAATAAATAATATAAAGATGAGAGTTGAAATGGTAAATGGACTTTTTTGATATTGATTGGGCAGATAGCAATTTAGAAAAAATTGAAATTGAATATGACAAAGCAACTTTAGTGATTTGGAATGATAGTTTACAACAAAGGTTGCTAATAAAATGTACAGGGTTAGCAGGATTAACAAATTTGTGTATTTGGGACGATACACATATTATGAGTGCTGATATTAAGTGTGTTTCTAATGCTGACAATAATTTTCTATCTGGGCTTTATGCGGCATACGACGTAACATTCGATTATGGTGGTCGTTCTTTAAGGAATGGGTTACTTGCACTTAATATTGAATTGTCTAATCACATTTGTTTTAGTGTATATTGTATTGAGATAAATGTGGATGTGGCAGAGTAATTGTTGAATTGGTATTTATTAACAAACTGAAAATTATCACTAAAAGGGGCTTTTTTAAGTCCCTTTTTTCTTGCCATTTATAATGTAATGTGATATAATTATACGAATATATAGTGAGGTAGTATGTCATGGTGATTTTAGGTATCGACCCCGGTTATGCAATCGTTGGTTGGGGCGTTATTGACTATACGGCAAATCGTTTTCAGGTAATATCTTATGGTGCTGTTACAACTGAGGCAAAAACACCTTTTAATGAACGACTTGAAACGGTTTATGACGGAATAGTGGACATAATAAATAAATACAAGCCTGATGCTCTGGCAATTGAAAAACTTTTCTATAACACAAATGCAAAAACAGTTATTGATGTGGCACAAGCAAGAGGTGTAATTAACCTTGCAGCACAGAAAAATGGTCTCCCGATTTTTGAATATACTCCGTTACAGGTGAAACAGAGCGTTGTGGGATACGGCAGAGCAGAAAAAAAGCAGGTTCAGGAAATGACAAGGGTTATTTTGAATCTTGAAAAAATTCCAAAGCCTGACGATACTGCCGATGCACTTGCAATGGCTATTTGTCACGCTCATGCAAGTGGCTCACTTATGGGAAGACTAAAGAATTTGAAATAAGGATATAAAATTATGATTTATTCAGTAACAGGGAATGTAGTTGACTTTGATGCAAATACCGTGTGTGTTGATGTTAATGGTGTTGCATTTCGTTGTATGACAACTTTTACAACTTCACAAAAATGTGCATCAACAGGAATGAAAGTCACTCTTTACACATATTTAAATGTCAGAGAAGATGCAATGGAGCTTTTCGGATTTTACGACAAAACTGAAATGGATTGCTTTAAAATGCTCATAACAGTAAATGGTGTCGGTCCTAAAATGGGACTTGCAATTCTCTCTGAAATGACACCTGATAAAGTGGCATTAAGTATTGCAGCAGGGGACCACAAAGCACTTACAAAGGCAAATGGTGTTGGTCCTAAACTTGCACAGAGAATTTGTATGGAGCTCAAAGATAAAGTGGGTAAGTCAATGGCAAATGTCACTTCTTCAGTTGACTTAACTGCCGTCAGCTCAACACTTACAAATTCAAATACTGCAGAGGCTGTTGCAGCCCTCGAAATGCTCGGATATTCACAAAGTGATGCTTCCGTTGCAGTAAGTAAAATTGATTCATCACTTTCAGTTGAGGAAATTATAAAACAAGCACTCAAGATGCTTTCATTAGGTTAAGGAGGAATTTGAATGGATTTTGATAATGAAAACAGAATAATGACTCCGGGATTTACTGAAACTGACCACGATATTGAAATTTCATTAAGACCAAAAGCATTAACGGAATATATCGGTCAGGAAAAGGTTAAGGAAAACCTGAAAATATACATAGAGGCAGCAAAAAACAGAGGTGACACTCTCGACCACGTGCTTTTATATGGTCCTCCCGGACTTGGTAAAACAACTCTTGCAGGTATTATTGCAAATGAAATGGGTGTTCAAATCCGTGTAACATCAGGCCCTGCAATTGAAAAGCCCGGTGATTTGGCTGCACTTCTAACAAACTTAAACGACGGTGACGTGCTTTTTATCGACGAAATTCATCGTCTGTCCCGTGCTGTTGAAGAAGTCCTTTATCCTGCTATGGAAGATAACGCACTTGATATTATCATCGGTAAAGGTCCATCTGCTCGTAGCATCCGTCTTGACTTACCGAGATTTACATTAGTCGGTGCTACAACTCGTGCAGGTCAATTAACAGCACCCTTGCGTGACAGATTCGGTGTCATTTTAAGACTTGAACTTTATACACCTGAAGAACTTGCACAAATTGTTAAGCGCAGTGCTGGGATTCTTGATATATACGCTGAGGACGGTGGAGCTTTGGAAATTGCTTCCCGTTCACGAGGTACTCCTCGTATTGCAAACAGACTCTTAAAACGTGCTCGTGACTTTGCACAGGTTATGAGTAACGGTGTAATCAGTGAAGATAATGCAAAAATTGCGCTTGGCAGAATGGAAATTGACGAAATCGGTCTTGATAATATTGACAGACTTATGCTTACAACAATGATTCGCAATTTCAACGGCGGTCCTGTGGGACTTGAAACAATCGCAGCCACAATAGGTGAGGAAGCAGTAACAATTGAAGATGTTTATGAGCCATATTTAATGCAGATAGGTTTTCTTGCAAAAACTCCTCGCGGAAGAGTTGTAACACCATTGGCTTATGAACATTTAGGGTATAAATCTACGGAAACCAAAAATAATAATTCTCAGACAACTTTATTTTAAGGAGATTTATTATATGGGCAGACTTTTTGGCACAGACGGAGTACGTGGTATTGCAAACACAGAACTTACTTGTGAACTCAGTATGCAGATTGGTAGAGCAACCGCAATGGTGCTCAGTAAAAATCTTTGTGGTAAAAGACCAAGAGTGCTTATCGGAATGGATACGAGAGCATCGTCGGAAATGCTTGAAAGTGCTATAACAGCAGGTCTTTGTTCGGTTGGTGCTGATGTGTTGCAATTGGGCGTTTTGCCGACTCCCGCTGTGGCATTTCTTGTCCGTGAATATGGTTATGATGCAGGTGTTATGATTTCAGCATCACATAACCCTTGTGAATATAACGGACTTAAGATTTTTCAATCTAACGGTTATAAATTACCTGATGCACTTGAAGAGAAAATCGAAGAAATTATTCTTGATAATGTAGCGGAAATCCCGACACCAATTGGCGGAAAAGTCGGTCGTGTTAAAAAGTCAGAAAATGCAGTTGCAGATTATATACATCATCTTCTTTCTGTAACTGATATGGATTTTAAAGGATATAAAATTGCACTTGATTGTGCTAACGGCTCATCTAGTGTTTCAGCAAAAGAAGTATTTACCCGTCTTGGTGCTGAAGTGGTTGTAATCAACGCAGACCCTGACGGAGTTAATATAAACAGAAATTGCGGTTCAACTCATCTCGAACAATTACAGAAATATGTTGTAGAGAATGGTTGTGATTTGGGCTTTGCCTTTGACGGCGATGCTGACAGAATGTTGGCAGTTGACCATACAGGCGAAATTGTTGATGGTGACAAATGTATTGCAATCTGTGCTAAACAGATGAAAAAGCTCGGGAAACTTAAAAATGACACAGCTGTTGTTACTGTTATGAGTAATTTGGGATTTTTCAAATTCTGCGAGGACAACGGTATCAGATGTGAAAAAACCAAGGTTGGTGACAGATATGTTCTTGAAAATATGCACCAAAACGGATATAGCATCGGTGGTGAGCAATCAGGACACATTATTTTTCTTGAATTTGCCACAACAGGTGACGGTCAGCTTTCTGCAATCAAGCTTTTAACAGTTTTAAAGGATACGGAAAAAACACTTAAGGAATTAAGTGATGAAATGGAAACATATCCGCAGGTTCTTATAAATGTTCGTGTATCTGACTTTGGTAAAGCACAGTTTTCTAAAGATAAACAAGTACAGAATGCTATCAGGCAGGTTGAAGAGAAACTGGGGAATGAGGGTAGAATCCTTGTTCGTCTTTCAGGGACAGAGCCACTTGTCCGTGTAATGCTTGAGGGCAAAGATTTTGATAAAATAAACGAACTTGGCGAAAGTGTCGCACAGGTTATAAGAGAAAGGTTAGTATAAAATGCGAGTTGCCGATAATTGGAAAGATTATGAGCTTATTGATTGCTCTTGCGGTGAACGACTTGAGCGTTGGGGCAATGTTACTTTAATCCGTCCTGACCCACAGGTTATCTGGAAAACAGAAAAGAAAAATCCACTCTGGAAAAAGGCTGATGCCGTTTATCACCGTTCACAGACTGGTGGTGGCAATTGGGAAATCAGAAACAAAATTCCTGATTTCTGGACAATCGGCTATCGTGATTTGACTTTTAACATAAAAACAATGGGCTTTAAGCATACAGGTCTTTTCCCTGAACAGGCTGTCAACTGGGATTTAACTGCAGAAATAATCAAAAATGCAGGTCGTGAAGTAAAAGTCCTTAACCTCTTTGCATATACAGGTGGTGCTACTGTTTCTGCACTTAAAGCAGGTGCATCTGTGTGCCACGTTGATGCTTCAAAGGGAATGACACTCTGGGCAAAGGAAAATGCAGTTTCATCAGGTGTTGCCGATAAACAAGTTCGATGGATTGTTGATGATTGCATTAAATTTGTTCAGCGTGAAATCCGTCGTGGAAACAAATACGACATTATCATTATGGACCCACCGTCTTATGGCAGAGGTCCGGGTGGTGAAGTGTGGAAGCTGGAAAATGAGGTTTACGGATTTGTTGAGCTTTGTAGTCAGGTGTTAAGTGATGACCCGCTTATGGTGCTTATAAATTCATACACAACAGGTCTTAGCCCATCTGTTATGGAATACATACTTGGTGCTGTTGTGAAAAAACGTTTCGGTGGTAAGGTGACAGGTAGTGAAATCGGACTACGTGCTACTGAAAATGGTCTTGTTCTTCCTTGTGGTGCTTCTGCGATTTGGAGTAAATAATGAGTATTATTGAATTTAAAAATGTAACATTCCGTTACGAAAGTGATGACGAAGGTGTTGTTTTAGCACCTGCAGTTAAAGATTTTTCACTCACAATTAACGAGGGTGAATTTATGGCTGTTCTCGGTCATAACGGTTCGGGAAAAAGCACTCTTGCAAAGCTTGCAAACGGTCTTTTAATTCCTGAACAGGGAACTGTTCTTGTTGACGGAATGGATACAAAAAATGAAGATGACGATATAAAAATTAAACAGACAGTCGGCGTAGTTTTTCAGAATCCTGACAATCAGATTGTTGCAACAATCGTTGAAGAGGATGTGGCATTCGGTCCTGAAAACCTTGGAATTGAGCCATCTGAAATACGCAGACGAGTTGACGAATCATTGAAAATTGTCGGTATGTATAAATACAAAAACCACGAACCGCATAAGCTTTCAGGTGGTCAAAAGCAGCGTGTTGCAATAGCAGGTATTATCGCTATGGAGCCTCGTTGCATTATCCTTGACGAGCCTACTGCAATGCTTGACCCTGAAGGTCGTCGTGATGTAATGAATGCTATTAAACGACTTAATCGTGAACTCGGTATCACAGTTGTTTATATCACTCATTATATGGAAGAGGCTTGCGAAGCCGACAGAATAGTTGTAATGGATGATAGTCGTCTTCTTATGGACGGCACACCTAAAGAAGTCTTTGCAGATACAGAAAAAATCCGTAGTATCGGTCTTGATGTACCACAGACTTGCCAACTTGCAAAAATGCTTAAACAAGACGGAATTAACCTTAAAAATGACTTGTTGAGCATTGATGAATTAGTAGAAAATATAGATGATTTATTGAAAGGTCAGTAAAAAATGTCCCACCTTAAAACAGAAAACTTAACATTTACCTACGGTGAGGGCACACCTTTTAAAATCACCGCACTTGACAATGTGAATATAGAACTCAATAAAGGCGAATTTGTAGCCATTATCGGTCATACAGGCTCAGGAAAGAGTACACTTGTTCAGCATCTTAACGGACTTTTAAAGCCATCTGACGGAAAAATTTTCCTTGACGGAAAGAACATTCACGACTCAAAAAGCACTCTTTATGATGCTCGTTTCCGTGTGGGTCTTTGCTTTCAGTATCCCGAATATCAGCTTTTCGAGGAAACTGTTTATAAGGATATTGCCTTTGGTCCTACAAATATGGGACTTTCAAAAACGGAAATTGATGAGAGAGTCAGAAATGCAGCAAAATATGTTGGTATTCCTGATGAAATGCTTATTAAATCACCGTTTGACTTGTCGGGTGGCGAAAAAAGACGAGTTGCTATTGCAGGTGTAATTTCAATGGAGCCTGAAATTCTCATTCTTGATGAGCCTACAAGCGGACTTGACCCTATGGGCAGAGAACAGATTCTTTCTCTTATAAAGAAATATCGTGAACAGACAGGGAAAACTGTCATTATCGTATCTCACAGTATGGATGATGTGGCAAGATTTGCTACAAAAGTAATCGTGATGAACAGTTCTCGTGTAGAAATGACAGGTACAGTTGATGAGGTGTTTGAAAAGTCATCACGACTTCGTGAAATCGGGCTTTCTGTTCCGCAAATTACTGAAATTTTCATAAAACTTCGTGAAAAAGGCTATCCTGTCAGTGAAAAGATTTATACGGTCGAGCAGGGCTACGCTGAACTCAAAAAGCTTTTTGAGGGGAGTGTGACGAGATGATTAAAGACATTACAATCGGTCAGTATTTCCCGTTTAATTCGGTAATTCACCGTCTTGACCCTCGAACAAAGCTTTTATTCACCGTTGTTTTTATAATAATGGTGTTTGTATCAAATAATTTTATATCACTTTTCTTTAACTTCTTTTTATCTGCAGTTGTAATCGGACTTTCAAAAATTCCTGTTAAAACAGTTGTAAAAGGGTTAAGACCGATTTTGCTGATTGTGATTATCACATCAATTCTGCAGATTGCTTATGTAAAAACAGGTGCAGTTTTAATTGAGTTTTGGAAAATCCAAATCACAAGTGGAGGTATTTTAACAGCTATTTTTATGGCAATTCGTATTTCCTTACTTATTGTTATGAGCACAATGCTTACTTACACCACATCTCCAACATCACTTACAAACGGACTTGACAGAATGTTTGCACCATTCAAGAAAATCGGTATTGATTTTCATACGGTGACAATGATTATGACTATTGCACTCAGGTTTATTCCGACTCTCATTGAAGAGGTTGATAAGATTATGAGTGCACAAAAAAGCCGAGGTGCTGCTTTTGACCAGGGCAACATAATGAAAAGGGCAAAAGCACTTATTCCTTTGTTTATTCCATTGTTATTTAACTCAATAAGACGAGCTTACGAGTTGGCAAATGCAATGACTTGTCGTTGTTATAACGGTGGACAAGGCAAAACTACTATGAATGCACTTAAATTCTCAAAACGTGATTATATGTCACTTGTTGTTATGGCAATTTTAATCGCAGGAGTCATAGTGCTTAACATTTTCTGTGGTGAATATAATGCGGAATTTACTTTTAACTTTGCGATATGATGGTACTGCATTTCATGGTTGGCAAATTCAGCCCAATGCAGTAACTGTTCAAGAGGAATTATGTAACGCTTTTAGAAATTTAAGCGGAAATGACGAAAATATAATAGGCTGCAGCCGTACAGATGCAGGTGTTCATGCCAATATGTTCTGCTGTAATGTGAGAACTGAATGTGGCGTATCAGCTGAGAAAATTCCCGATGCTCTCAATTTCTATCTTCCGCCTGAAATTTCTGTTTACGGATGTCGTGAAGTGGATTATGACTTTCACGCAAGATATGATTGCAAGGGTAAGGAATATATCTATTTAATATATAACGGAAAATACAGAAATCCTTTTTATGAAAATAAAGCATTGTATTATCCTTTTCCGTTAGATGCTGAAATGCTGAATACAGAAGCAAAAGATTTTATAGGCACACACGATTTTTCAGCATTCTGCAGTGCAGGAACTGAGGTTCAGGACAAAGTCCGTGAAATCTACGATTGCACAGTTACACGGAATGGTGATTTGCTTGAAATTCGTGTAAGCGGTAACGGATTTCTTTATAATATGGTACGAATTATTGTTGGTACTCTCCTTGATATTCAACGAGGAAAAATTCAGCAGGGGACAATCCCTCAAATTATAAACAGCCTTGACCGTGAAAGGGCAGGAGTTACTGCCCCAGGTTACGGGCTATATCTTAATAAAGTTTTTTATTAATAAGAATGTGTGGTGAACAGAGTGGAAACAAAAAATAAAAGAGAGGTAAAAAAGCCTGTAAAGAAAAAGAAAAAATCAATAACAATAAGCACAAAAAATGCAAAAACCCTTAAACTTCTTGCGATAATCTTTGTTGTGCTGTTGCTTATAGTCCTTGCAGCAGGTCAGTTCGGCGGAGTAACATTCTCAACAATTACTGACCATATAAGAACGGCAGTTGCTGGAATTGGTTCAGGTGACGGTTATCCGTACAGAATGAATGGTATAGAGATAAGCGATGCAGGTGTTACAAATTCTGATTTAATCCTTGTGTATGATGATACTGTAAAGGTTCTTGACTCAACTGCAAAGGAAATATCAAATATTTCTCATACATACGACCATCCCATAATGAGCTGTAACAGTGGCAGAGCATTAATCTATGATATAGGAGCAAAGCATTTCAGAGTTCAGTCAAAAACAAGAACGCTTTATGAGAAAGAGCTTGACTATATTATCCTTACGGGTGCTATGGGTAAAGACGGTACTGTCGCAATTGCTTCGAGAACAAAGGATGCACAGAGTATGCTGACAGTATATGATTCCAACGAAGAGGAAATCTTTGTCTGGAAATGTGCAAAGGAAAATATAATCTCCTGTGATGTTTCCGATAACGGAAAACTTTTTGCAGTATCAGTTCTTGGTGTTGATAACGGTTCGGTTTATTCAAAGGTTTATATATTCAATAAACGAGATACAGAGCCAAAAGCTACCTTTGAATACAAGGACAGTGCAGTGTCTTCTGTTCAATTCCTTTCAAACGAAACACTCTTTGTATTTGGCAATAATATTTGTCAGGTTATAAAGGGTGATAAGGTAAAGGAAAATATTGATGTTTCCGTTAATACACCATATAAGCTTTATATTTCCGATAATAATACTGCAGTTGTTGTGCTTTCAAAATATTCAAGTACAACACAGAAAATAATAAAAGTTTATGATAAATCAGGCTCGGAATTATTTACACAGGAAATTGGCGGACTTATAAAATCAGTTTCAACTGACGGCAAATACACAGCAGTTCTTACTGATGAAAATGTGCAGATTTACAATAAAAAAGGTAAACTTTGCGGTTCTGCAAGTGTGAATACAGATGCTGAGAAGGTTATGATTTCAGGAAGAAATACTTACGTTTATTCAGTGGATAAAATTGAACAGTTTTCATCCGTAAGCGATAATCAAAAATAATTCAGAGGTGATACAGTGAATATTATTTTAGATGTAATTCTATTGACAATCTTTGTAGCATTTGTCTTTACTGCAGCCAAAAAAGGCTTTATGCTCTCATTACTTGAGCTTATTGCAGTAATTGCTGCCTTGTCATTGTCTTATCAATTCAGCCCTGTTGTGGCTCAGGCAACTTATGACAATATAGTTGAAAAAAATCTTATTGAAACAGTTGAAATACAGATTGACGAAAATCTCAATATTTCCTCTTCAACTGAACAGGCTGAAGTGATTCTTGGTTCTTTGCCTGACTTTATGGTTGATTTTGCATCATCTGTGGGGATTGAGATTGAAGAAGTAAGAACACAAATTTCCTCTGAAACTTTTTCAGCAGAAAATCTTGCAACCGAATTGGTTACTGAAGTGGCACAACCAATTGTAGTGGCAGCTCTCACAGCAATTTTCTTCCTTGTGCTGTCAGCATTATTGATGTTTGCACTTAAATGGGTTGCGGGACTTTTATCAAAAGTATTCAAACTTCCGCTTATAGGTACTGTAAATAAAGCCCTTGGCGGTGTGCTTGGTGCTTGTAAGGGTGTTATGGTAATAATCTTCATTTCGACACTTCTTAAACTCATTTTCGCAGGTGGCGAAAGTGAATTTTCCGCAATGGTAAACAGCTCCTATGTTGTAGGACTTTTAGATAATATAAATCCGTTTATTAAATCATTAACAGAAATTTTCTAAGATAAGGAGTAAATTGTTATGAGTGAAGAAAAGAAAACATTAAAAGAGAATTTAAAAGAAATTTTTGATGGTTGTCTGACAATTCCTAATTTGATTTCAGTAATAAGAATTTGCCTGATTCCCGTAATCGCAGTTCTTTATTATAAGGGATATATATGGTGGACAGTATTTGTAATCTTTATTTCAGGCTTATCTGATGCTGTTGACGGAAAAATCGCAAGAAAATTCAATCAGGTATCTGCTTTAGGAAAACTTCTTGACCCTGTCGCTGATAAGCTTACAATTTTTGCACTCGCAATCGTACTTTTCCTTAAATTCAAGGAAGCACAAAGTGAATCAATGCAGGCTTTTGCGTGGGTATTCTTACTCTTTATTGCGAAAGATATAATAATGATTTTAGGCAGTGTTGTACTTATCGCACTTGGCACTCGTCCTGTTGCAGCAGAAATCTGGGGTAAACTTGCAACATTTATCTTCTACGCTGTAATGGTTGTAATCATCGGTTTCGGCCCTGAAATCGGTGCTGTAAGTATGTATTATCCACAGTATGCAATTCCCGAAGTATTGATGTTTGTACTTGTTATTATAGCTGTTATATTGACATTTATAGCTTTCTTCAGCTATTTGCCAAGTGCAATTAAACAAATAAAAGAAAATTCAAAGAAAAAATAAGAGGACACAAAATGAACAAAAATATGATTTGCAGTAAATGCAAACAAAGACCTGCTGTTATTTTCATTACCAAAATGGAAGGCGACAAAACAACAAATGAGGGATTGTGCATCAAATGTGCCATGGAAATGAATATCGGTCCTATTAAGCAAATGATGGACAATATGGGTATAACAGAAGACCAGCTTGACGATATGAATGAGCAGATGGAACAGATGATGGAGAGTATGGGTGACGATTTCCAGCTTGGCGGTGCATCAACATTTCCGTTTATGCAGAATATGGGCATGATGCCAATGGATGTTCCTGAGGAAAACATCAAGGACCTTAACGGTGACAAGAAAACTGCTCCAAAGGGTAAGAAAAAGCAGGGGACAAAGAACGATAAGAGAAAAATGCTTTCTCTTTACTGTACTGATTTGACTGCTCGTGCAAGGGACGGAAAACTTGACAGAATTATCGGCAGAGATACAGAAATCGCAAGAACAGTTCAGATTCTTTGCAGAAGAACAAAGAATAATCCTTGCCTTATCGGTGAACCCGGTGTTGGTAAAACTGCTATTGCCGAGGGACTTGCACAGCGAATTGCAGAGGGTAATGTTCCTGCAAAGCTTGTTGATAAGGAAATCCATTTGCTCGACCTTACAGCACTTGTTGCAGGTACGCAGTTCCGTGGTCAGTTTGAAAGCAGAATCAAGGGACTCGTTGAAGAAGTAAAGAGTGAAGGTAATATTATTCTCTTTATTGACGAGGTGCATAACCTTGTGGGTACAGGTGATGCTGAAGGCTCAATGAATGCAGCAAATATCTTAAAACCTGCACTTTCCCGTGGTGAAATTCAGGTTATCGGTGCTACAACCTTCAATGAATATCGTAAGCACATTGAAAAGGATGCTGCTCTTGAGCGTCGTTTCCAGCCTGTTAAGGTTGAAGAGCCATCGATTGAGGACACATATAAGATGCTTATCGGTATTAAAGGCTATTATGAGCTTTTCCATCGTGTACAGATTAGCGATAATCTCGTATATAAAGCAGTAACACTTTCTGAAAGATATATTACTGACAGATTTTTACCTGATAAGGCTATCGACTTGCTTGATGAAGCTTGTACATGTGCAAATCTCCGCAATAAGGCTATCAGCGAGAATGAAATCAACGAAAAGAAAATCGCAGTTCTCAAAAAGGAGCTTGAAGAATTAGAAGAAAAAATCGCAACACCTGAAAAGGACGAGGACCTTAACCCTGTATATGAAGATTTATACAGAACTAAAGGTGAACTTGCAGTTTGTGAGGGCAAATCAGCTGACCTTCAGGAAAAGGCTAAAGACAATAATGTAACTGAAGAAGATTTGGCAAAGGTTATTAATCTCTGGACAGGAATCCCTGCAACTAAGGTTGTAGAAGGTGATGTGAACAGACTCAAGGGTCTTGAAGACCGACTAATGGAAAAGGTTATCGGTCAGGACGAGGCTGTAACACTTGTTGCAAATGCAATTAAGCGTAGCAGAATTCAGTTGACACTCCAGAAACGACCTGCATCATTCATTTTTGTAGGACCTACAGGTGTCGGTAAAACCGAACTTGTAAAACAGCTTTCAATGGAGCTTTTTGATACTCCCGAAACACTTATCCGTCTTGATATGAGTGAGTTTATGGAGAAACATTCAGTTTCTCGTCTTATCGGTTCACCTCCGGGATATGTTGGCTATGATGAGGCAGGTCAGCTTACTGAAAAGGTTCGCAGAAAGCCATATTCAATTATTCTCTTTGATGAAATTGAAAAAGCACATCCTGATGTTATGAATATTCTTCTTCAGATTCTTGATGAAGGTAAAACAAATGATGCTCACGGCAGAACAGTTAGCTTTGCAAATACTGTAATCATTATGACATCAAATGCAGGTAGTCAGAAAGCAGAAACATCATTGGGCTTCGGTAAGAGCACAAAGGATATTTCAAAGGAAAAAGTCCTTAAAGCACTTAATGAGTTCTTAAGACCTGAATTTATTGGTCGTGTTGACGAAATCGTTGTATTCAATCCTCTCGATGAAGAAGATTATAAGAAGATTGCAGTTCTTATGATGGACGAAATGAAAACAGTCCTTAAGGATAAGGGAATTGAATTTATTTATGATGACAATACACCGTCAGCAATCGTTTCAAAGATGGACGGTAATGTTCGAGGTGCTCGTGATTTGCGTAATGTTATCCGCAGAAACATCGAGGACAAAGTTTCAACTCTTATGATTGATAACATCGGAACTGTAATGACAAAAATTCTTGTAACATCAACGGACAACAATATCGAAGTAACATTTGAATAAAAATGAAAGACAGTAACCAAATCGGCTACTGTCTTTGTTTTATGCACCTCAATGTATTCAATGAATATAATGAATACAGGAGGTGCTGTATGAATACATTTGTCATAATGGCGCTGATAGCAACACTTGGAACATGGTTTGTAACCGCACTTGGTGCTGCAAGTGTTGTGTTTTTTACATCGCCTAATCAAAAAGCATTGAATTTTATGCTTGGCTTTGCTTCAGGTGTAATGATTGCCGCAAGCTTCTGGTCTTTACTGCAACCGGCAATAGAACGTGCAGAAGCCACATCTGATGTACCTGCATATTTTGTTGCAACCATAGGATTTTTGTTGGGCGCTTTATTTATATGGGTGTCTGATAAGATTATTACATCCGCAAGAAAAAAAGTAAATAATGCAGAGAAAAAAGACAATGAACGATTGAACCGTATTATTATGTTGATTCTCTCAATTACACTTCACAACATACCCGAGGGTTTGGCTGTCGGCGTTGCATTCGGTGCATTACAAGATGGTGGATATACAACGGAGAGCTTGATGGGAGCAATTTCAGTTGCAGTGGGTATCGGGTTACAAAATTTCCCAGAAGGTGCTGCCGTCTCAATTCCTTTAAGAAGAGAGGGCTATTCAAGAAAAAAGAGTTTCTTTCTCGGTCAGGCATCAGGTATGGTAGAACCTGTTGCAGGTATAATAGGTGCGTTGCTCGTTGTCCACGTTGAAGCAATTCTGCCCTATGCGCTGTCATTCGCAGCAGGAGCAATGATATTGGTTGTCGTACACGAATTAATTCCTGAATGTCAAAAAAACAAGCAGGCACAACCATATTTTGCAACAATGGGAATTATCCTCGGTTTTACAGTAATGATGTTGTTGGATGTAATGTTGGGATAAAAATTGAAAAACAAATAAAAAAGTAGGGGACGATGCCCACATCGTCCCGTTTGCAGTTTCTTATGTATCTCGCGTAGGGACAGACATCCTTGTCTGTCCGTGGTAGGTTGTAGGTAATGGATAGTTGTTGAATAGATTAAGAAAATTTATTAAGACATTTTCTTATTTAATACTGTTACAAAGTCGCTTTTCAATATCTTCAATTAGTTCACCATTATATTTAAAATTTTGTGCAAACCAACCCGGACCATGAACAATTGATTTATTACCGGAGATTATTCTTGCTAATGGAGTCATATAATATGTTTCACCATTGAATTCAAGTTTCCTTCTGTTAAAGACTGTACATTTGATTTTTGAATCTTTTATATATTCTATTTCTGCACCATTAGGGATTTGCCAATCATCAAAAGTCCAAATTGAGTGTTTTGCCTTTTTTTCTAATTGAACTTGTTCTGCAATTTCCTCAGCTTTGAGTTCATTTGCATTTAAATCCCACTTTTTAAGTCTGTCACCATAATTGTGTATTTCTGCAATTGCTTCTAAAATTGAATATGCATCTTCAGCAGACATAGCGTAAAATTCACGAACTCTTTTTTTACCATTAAAATTATCAATTGAACGTAAATCAGGATTTAATTTATCTATAATTGCATGAATCTTCAAATCGGATAATCGTGAATCGACTTCATAGGTTGCGTAAACACGAAAGGCAAATGGAGTACATTCGCTATTGTTAAGTTGTTGTAATCTGTTTTCAATATTATCAGCATAGCCAATTTTCACATAGTCAGGAAAAGATGGATTTTTTAGTATGTATATTACACCTTTTGAGTTGCTCATATTTAATTTCTTCCTTAAAATTTATTTAACTAAATAATAGCATCAATAGAATATTAAGTCAATCATATGATTTTACATGATTGGTTATTATTCATCAGCGAAGTGACTTTAATATTAACTTCTTCACTATTAACTATTACTTATTACTTGCCAAAAATCCCATTTAAAAATAGTGAAGAGTGAATAGTGAAGAAGTAATAAGTAAAAATCCCACTTGCTGAACGCAAATGGGATTTTTGGCTGGGGTGGCAGGATTCGAACCTACGAATGCAGCAGTCAAAGTGCTGTGTCTTACCGCTTGAC